>JBIJCY010000030.1:0-15742 GCA_044344385.1 Rhodocyclaceae bacterium
GCATATCCGGCTCGGTGACGATTTCCAGTAGTGGCGTTCCGGCACGGTTGAGGTCAATACCGGTCTTGCCTTGATGGTCCTCGTGCAGCGATTTTCCGGCGTCTTCTTCAAGGTGGGCGCGCGTCAGCTTGACGGTTTTTTCGACGGCTTTGTCACCCTGCCCTACCTGGATAAGCAGCTGACCGCCAACGACGACCGGCAATTCAAACTGGCTGATCTGATAGCCTTTGGGAAGATCCGGATAGAAATAATTTTTGCGTGCAAATACTGATTTTGGCGCAACCGTTGCACCCACCGCCAACCCGAAGCGGATCGCGCACTCGACAGCCTCTTTGTTGAGCACCGGCAATACGCCGGGCAGTGCGATATCGACCGCGCTGGCCTGTACGTTGGGCTCGGCGCCAAAAGCGGTCGAACTGCCGGAGAAAATTTTGGATCGTGTCGCGAGTTGTGCGTGCGTCTCGATACCGATAACGACTTCCCACTGTTTCATTGTTTCTTACTCACTTGTCAAGAACAGCGGCCGTTCCGGGTGTCCACCAGAATTGGCCAGAGATAGCTGAAAGAATCACCGCTGCATTGCGTCTGGCAACCACTAAAGGCCACCGTAACACTTTTTTCCCGCCCCAATTCCTGCGCCCACATGCGTACCGAGCAACCGCTGGCGGCGTCAGCGAGCGTCACGGTCGGCAAGGTGCCTGTCTGCTCAAAATTCTTCATGTCGAAGCGGCAAATTCCACGTTTTGGAATGTTTACTTCCGCTGTAAAACGGTGCACTTCAGCATCTTTTATTTGCAGATCCATTTTGCCGCGTGTCCCGATAGCGTCGCGGAACGCACATTTTGTTTTCACGTTCAGCGCCTGATCCGGCATCGGCTTGAGGTTCCGGTTGAGCAGATGTTTGAGCGGCTGCGATTCGATGCGTTCAGGCTTCGGTTTTTTTGCCGCGACCGGCGCAGGCGGAGGTGCCGGCGGTTCCGGCAACGGTTCCGGTGTTGTACAGGCGCCGAGTAACAGAATCAGCGCTACCGCGTAAATGCGTCGCATGTGCCAACGCTCAGACTAGATCGGCCGGATGCTGCAGATGCCAGCCGGTCGCCTGCTGGTAGCGGTGCGCAAC
Organism: Rhodocyclaceae bacterium; assembly: GCA_044344385.1. Classification (GTDB taxonomy): domain Bacteria; phylum Pseudomonadota; class Gammaproteobacteria; order Burkholderiales; family Rhodocyclaceae; genus CAJBIL01. The sequence continues at coordinate 1,121 of JBIJCY010000030.1, forward strand.
GTTGAGCAATCTGGACTCGTCAAAATAGTCACCGATCAGCTGCAGGCCGGCCGGCAAGCCGTTGGCCAGACCGCAGGGAATCGACATGCCCGGAAGGCCGGCAAGATTTACGGCAATAGTGTAGATATCCGACAAGTACATTTGCACCGGGTCGGCGGCTTTTTCACCGAGCTTGAATGCCGTGCTTGGGCTGGTTGGTCCCATGATCACGTCGCATTGTCTAAAGGCGGCAACGAAGTCATTGGCAATCAGACGTCGGATGCGTTGCGCCTGCAGGTAATAGGCATCGTAATAGCCGTGTGATAGTACATAGGCGCCGATCAGAATGCGCCGCTTGACCTCGGCGCCGAAACCTTGCGACCGGCTCTTGCTGTACATGTCGTTGAGATTGCTGTATTCCGGTGCGCGATAGCCGTAGCGAACACCGTCGAAACGTGACAGGTTGGAACTGGCCTCGGCTGGAGCGATTACGTAGTAGGCCGGCACTGAAAGTTTCATGTTCGGCAAGCTGATGATGATCGTTTCAGCGCCGAGCTTTCGGTATTCAGCAAGCGCAGCTTCAACGAGTTGCATGACTTCCGGGGTGCAGCCTTCACCGAAAAATTCTTTCGGCAGGCCGATTTTCAGTCCGGCGAGCGGTTTGGCCCCGGCAGAGGCGTTCAGCGGTGCGCAGTAGTCTTCTGCTGGACGATCAAGGCTGGTCGAATCGCGCTCATCGAAGCCGGCCATGACATTGAGCATCAACGCACAGTCTTCAGCCGAGCGTGCCATCGGCCCGGCCTGATCGAGTGACGAGGCGAAGGCGATCATGCCGTAACGCGAAACGACGCCATAGGTGGGCTTCAGGCCGGTCAGGTTACACAAGGCGGCGGGTTGGCGAATCGAGCCGCCGGTATCGGTGCCGGTGGCGGCTGGAGCGAGTAGTGCGGCGACGGCAGCTGCCGAGCCGCCCGAAGAACCGCCGGGAACGCGGGCGGTATCCCACGGATTTTTCACCGGACCAAAGAACGAGGTCTCGTTCGACGAGCCCATGGCGAACTCGTCCATGTTTGTTTTGCCGAGATTGATCGCACCGGCCGCGTCGAATTTGGCAATGACCGTTGCGTCGTAAGGGCTGACGAAGTTGCCGAGCATCTTTGAACCGCAGGTCGTACGCCAGCCCTTGGCGCAGAAAATATCTTTTTGCGCCAAGGGGATGCCGGTTAATGGGCCGCCCCCGCCTTTTGCCAGTCGCTGGTCGGCGGTGCGTGCCTGGGCAAGGCTTCTTTCGGCATCAACGGTGATAAACGCATTGAGCTGCGGATTAACACGGGCAATACGGTCGACATAGAGTTGCGTCAGCTCGACACTTGAAATTTCCTTGCTGGCCAGTGCCTGCGCGAGAGCCTTAAGGTTGCGGGCGATCATTCGATCACCTGCGGCACGAGGTAAAGACCCGCCTCGGTCTCCGGTGCGATGGCCTGAAAGGCTGCACGTTGGTCAGCTTCGGTAACCACGTCTTCACGCAGACGCTGCGCCAGATCCTGCGCGTGCGCCATCGGCTCGATACCGGCCGTATCGACCGCCTGCATATCTTCGATCAGGGCGAAAATTCCGTTCAGGTGGCCGAGCGTGCTTTGCGCCTCGGCGTCGCTGACTTCGATTCGGGCAAGGTGGGCAACGCGCCGGACTTGTTCCAGGGTAAGCGACATGAGCTATGAAATCAGTAAGATGTTAATTTAGGGAGCCATATAAGGTATCATAAATGCTTTACCCGCCGCAGCCCCAGCGGAGCTTTCACGGATTTTTTAAGCATGTTCAGCTTTCTGCGCAGTTATTTTTCGAACGATCTCGCGATCGACCTTGGCACTGCCAATACCTTGATCTACGTCCGCTCCAAAGGCATCGTTCTCGATGAGCCGTCGGTCGTTGCCATTCGTATGGAAGGCGGGCCGAACGCCAAAAAAACCATTCAGGCGGTTGGCAAGGCAGCCAAAGAGATGCTTGGCAAGGCGCCGGGCGCGATTACGGTCATCCGCCCGATGAAAGACGGCGTGATCGCAGACTTTACCGTCACCGAGCAGATGCTCAAGCAGTTCATCAAAAAAGTGCACGATTCGCGGCTGCTGTCGCCTTCGCCGCGCATCATCATTTGCGTCCCGTCAGGTTCCACGCAGGTCGAGCGCCGCGCCATTCGCGAATCGGCGATTGGTGCGGGCGCCAGTCAGGTGTTCCTGATTGAAGAGCCGATGGCTGCTGCCATTGGTGCCGGTTTGCCGGTGGCTGAGCCGACCGGCTCAATGGTTGTCGATATCGGCGGCGGCACGACTGAAGTCGGCGTGATATCGCTCGGTGGCATGGTCTATGCCGGTTCGGTACGCGTTGGCGGCGACAAGCTCGACGAAGCCATCATCAACTACATCAGCCGCAACTACGGCATGTTGATCGGCGAGAACACCGCCGAGAACATCAAAAAGACCATCGGTTCCGCTTTCCCGGGTGCTGAAGTGCGCGAAATGGAAGTGTCCGGTATCAACAAGGCGGAAGGTATTCCGCGCAAGTTCACGATTTCCTCGAACGAGATTCTCGAAGCGCTGACCGAGCCGCTCAACAACATCGTTTCGGCGGTGAAGTCGGCCCTTGAAAAAACGCCACCTGAACTCGGTGCCGACATTGCCGACAAGGGCATGGTGCTGACCGGCGGCGGCGCTTTGCTGCGCGATCTCGATCGCCTGCTGATGGAAGAGACCGGCCTGCCGGTCATTGTTGCCGAAGAACCCTTGACCTGTGTCGCGCGTGGTTGTGGCCTGGCGCTCGAGAAAATGGACAAGCTCGGCAGCATCTTCGCTTCGGACTGAGCCTGTGCGGCTTAGCCTCCGCACGTCACCTTTTTCTTCCAGTCTCTGATGGATTATCAGCCGCCACCGTTCTTCAAGCGCGGGCCGGCGCCTTTGGCGCTGCTTTCGTTCTATGCGGCCTTGTCGATTTCCCTGCTCGTTGTCGATTCACGCTTTCATACGCTTGAATTGTTGCGCCAGGGCCTGAGCATGTTCACCCATCCGCTGCAAAAGGCGGCGCATGCGCCTGGAGAAGTTGTCGGCAATGCTGGAAATTATTTTTCAAGCATTGTCAGGCTGCAGGATGAAAACGCGCAATTGAGACGCGCGCAGCTTGATAGCGCAACGACGGTCTTGCGCACACAGCATCTGGAGGCCGAAAACCTGCGCTTGCGCCGTTTGCTCAACGTCAAGGAGCGCCAACAGGCAAGTGGGCAAGTGACGCAGATACTTTACGCGGCACGAGACCCTTTCTCGCGTCGAATTACCGTTGATAAGGGACAGCAGGACAAAATTGTCGCCGGCCAGCCGGTGGTCGATGATGCCGGGATTGTCGGTCAGGTAACGCGTGTTTTCCCCTTTGTTTCAGAGGTCACGCTGATTACTGACAAGGATCAGGCAATACCGGTGCAAATCGTCCGCAATGGCCTGCGCTCGGTGGTTTTCGGCTTGGGTAATGGCCAGCTTGAACTGCGCTTCATGCCGGCCAATGCCGACGTGCAGAACGGCGATCTGTTGGTGACCTCCGGTCTCGATGGGATTTTTCTTCCTGGTTTTCCGGTGGCCAAGGTCGTACACATTGAACGCGATACTTCGTATTCCTTTGCCCGCATTTACTGCGTACCGGTTGCCGGCGTCGAGAATTTTGGCGAAGTCATGGTGCTCGAGCCGCGCGTCGCCGTTGCTTTGCCGGCGCAGTTGACCAGCGAACCCGCTCGCGATGCCGTAAAGTCTTCGGACAAACCGATGCGGCCGAAGAAAAAACAACAATTAAAGAAGGACTGAGAGGCCTCGCATGCAACCTACCTTCTCCTCCTCGCGAATTCTGCTCCCGGTTCGTCCCTGGTTTATTGCATTGAGCCTGTTTGCCGCACTGTTCCTCAATTTCTTGCCGACGTCGAACTGGCCGGGCGTACCCGACTGGGTTGCCTTGCTGCTTGTTTTCTGGAGCGTACGTGAGAGTCGCAAGGTCGGTATGGGTTGGGGGTTTCTTCTCGGCTTGGCGATGGATGTGGCCGATGGGAGCATGATGGGCCAGCATGCGCTGGCTTATGTACTGGCGGCATACGGGGCATCTTCGCTGGCGCGCCGCATTCTTTGGTTTCCACTGGGTCAGCAGGCTTTGCATGTTCTCCCGCTGCTCCTCCTCGTCCAGCTCGTCCAGCTTGGTGTGCGTGGGCTGGCCGGCGTCGAATTTCCGGGCTTCGGCTATTTCATCGGGCCATTTATTGGCTTCATTCTTTGGTTGCCCCTGACCTACGTGCTCCTGTTGCCGCAATATCAGCCCGTCGATCGCGACGCTAACCGGCCGATTTAAGGAATTTGCCTTGCGCATGCGGCACTCTGCACTGAATACCCGGGATCGCGAGCTTGATCGTTTCCGCTTCCGCCTTGCCGTTGCCGCGGTGGTGGTGGTACTGGCTTTCTGCACCTTGATTGGTCGATTCGCCTACCTGCAGATTTACCAACACGATTACTACACGACGCGTGCCGAAGACAACCGGATTTCGCTGGTGCCGATCGTGCCCAATCGCGGCGTTATCGTCGACCGCAGCGGTACGGTACTGGCGCGTAACTATTCGGCATTCACGCTGGAGATTACGCCGTCCAAGGTGCCTGATCTTGATGCCACGATTGATGCGCTCGGGCAACTGATCGAAGTTCTCCCGAAGGATCGTAAACGCTTTCGCAAACTGCTCGAAGAGAGCAAGACCTTCGAGAGCCTGCCGATCCGCACGCGCCTCTCAGATGAGGAAGTGGCGAAATTTGCGGCCAATCGTTTCCGCTTTCCGGGTGTTGAGGTCCGCGCGCGCCTGTTCCGCCAGTATCCACTTGGTGAAGTTGCTTCGCATGCGCTTGGTTACATCGGGCGAATCAACAAGCGTGATCTTGAGGTGATCGAAAACAACGAACAGCAGGCCAATTACAAAGGCACCGATCACATCGGGAAAACCGGTCTTGAGCAAAAATATGAATTCCAGCTGCACGGCGAGGCGGGCTACGAGCAGGTCGAGATCGATGCCGGCGGGCGAGCTGTTCGCAGTCTGGCACGCACCGCGCCGGTAACGGGAAACAATCTGACGCTGACGCTTGATATCAAACTCCAGCAGATAACCGAGAAAGCTTTCGGCAATCGTCGCGGCGCATTGGTCGCCATCGAGCCGTCAACCGGCGGCATTCTCGCGCTGGTGTCAACGCCGACGTACGACCCCAATCTTTTCGTCGACGGCATCCGTACCGATGACTGGGATCTGCTTAACAACTCACCCGACAAGCCAATGGTCAATCGTGCCCTGAACGGCGCCTATCCGCCAGGCTCGACCTTCAAGCCGTTCATGGCGCTGGCCGCCCTTGAAATTGGCAAGCGTACGCCGGCTCAGACCATCTCCGACCCGGGTTTCTTCAACTTCGGCGGCCATCACTTCCGCGATGACAAAAAGGGTGGGCATGGTTCGGTCGATATGTACAAATCGATCGTTCATTCCTGCGATACCTACTATTACATGCTTGCCAACGACATGGGTATCGACAATATTTCGCGTTTCATGGGCAGCCTGGGTCTTGGCAGTCGCACCGGGATTGATATCGAAGGCGAGTCGGAGGGTGTGCTTCCTTCGCAGGCATGGAAGAAGCGACGTTTCAAGCGACCCGAGCAACAGAAGTGGTACGCCGGTGAAACGATCTCGATCGGCATCGGGCAGGGCTACAACGCCTACACGCCGATTCAGCTGGCGCAGGCGATGGCAACACTCGCCAATGATGGCGTGATGTATCGCCCTCATCTGGTGAGCTATATCACCGACAGCAAAACCGGCGCCAAGACTTACATTGAGCCGCAGCCGCTGCGCACGCTTTCCTGGAAGCCGCAGAACATCGAGACGATCAAGAAGGCGATGGTTGGCGTGAACAAGGAGGGCACCGGCGCGCGCGCCTTTGCCGGTGCCGGCTACGAATCGGCCGGCAAGACCGGAACCGCACAGGTGTTCAGCCTCAAGGGCGCTGATTATAAGGCGGGTAAAATCAAGGAGGAATTGCGCGACCACGCATTGTTTATTGCTTTTGCACCTGCCGACAAACCAAAAATAGCCCTTGTTGTACTGGTTGAAAATGGCGGCTTTGGCGCCCAGTCGGCGGCGCCGATTGCCCGTATGGTTTTTGATTACTATCTGCTCGGCAAGTTACCCAAAGGGGCCGCGCAGGAAGACGCAGTGGCAGAAGAGGACGAATAGGCGATGTTCAAGCAATACCTCAATCGTTTCTGGGTGCGACTGGTCGAGCATATTGATGGCCCTCTCTTGCTGATCACCACGGCCTTGATGCTGGCCGGGTTGGCGACCGTCTATAGCGCCACTTACGATGCCAACAACCGGGCGTTGAGCCAGTTGCTCAACATGCTCATTGGCGTTTGCGTGATGTGGGGTGTTGCCCAGTTGCCGCCGCAAAAAATGATGCGCTACGCGGTACCGCTCTATGTATTGGGCATCATCCTGCTGATTCTTGTTTTTCTCTTTGGGATCAAGATCAACGGTGCCAGGCGCTGGTTATCGCTCGGTTTTGTTCGAATTCAACCTTCGGAAATTCTGAAGATCGCGATGCCGCTGATGCTTGCCTGGTACTTCCATAAATATGAGGCGGCGCTGAAGCTTCGGCACTTTGCGGTGTCTGGTCTGTTGTTGATTGTCCCCTTTGCGTTGATCGCCAAACAGCCCGATCTGGGCACGGCGATTCTTGTGGGCGCCGCCGGGTTTTACGTTATTTTCTTTGCGGGTTTGCCGTGGAAAATCATTCTTGGCATGGTCGCCGCCGGCGCTGGTGCAGCGCCTTTTGTGTGGACCGTGCTGCATGACTATCAGCGCAAGCGTATTCTGACGCTGATCGATCCGACCACCGATCCGCTCGGTTCGGGCTATCACATCATCCAATCAACCATTGCCATTGGTTCGGGAGGGACGACGGGCAAGGGCTGGCTGGGGGGGACGCAGACGCATCTGGAATTCATTCCGGAACGTCATACCGACTTTATCTTTGCGGTTTTTTCCGAGGAGCACGGTCTGCTCGGTAACAGCATTCTGGTGGCGCTCTATACGCTGCTTATCGTGCGCGGCATGATGATTGCAGCCAATGCGTCGACGCTTTTTTCGCGCGTCATGGCCGGTTCGATTACGCTGAGCTTTTTTACCTACGCGTTTGTTAACATGGGCATGGTCAGCGGCATTCTGCCGGTGGTCGGCGTTCCCTTGCCCTTCATGAGTTATGGCGGTACTGCGCTGGTCACGCTGTTCCTCGGCTTGGGCATCTTGATGAGCATCCAGACGCACCGGATGCTGGTGAAGAAGTAGCGGGAGCGTGATGTGAAGAATCGCCTTTGCGTGTTATTGGCGCTTGTTCCGCTGGCGTTTCTGGCTGCTTGTGGTGGCCAGCCAGCGCGACAGGTGGAGCGTAGCGAAACGCCGCCGGAAGCATCAAAAACGCAAACCAAGCCCGTCAAGTCGAATGTCACGCTCAAGCGCGGTGGCGGATTTTACAAGGATGACGGTCCGGCGGAAGATACGCCGGATAATCTTGACGACATTCCGGATGCACAGCCCAGGGCCGAGCCGCTGCATCGTTTCGCCAATCGTCCCTATGTTGTTCTCGGCAAATCGTACGTGCCTAACACTACGCTCAAGCCACACCAGCAGCGCGGTATTGCCAGCTGGTATGGCAAGAAATTTCACGGGCAGAAAACGTCGATCGGCGAACCGTACGACATGTTTTCAATGACTGCGGCGCACCCGACGCTGGCGATTCCTTCCTATGTACGGGTAACCAGCCAGAATAATGGGAAATCCGTTGTCGTTCGGGTTATTGACCGCGGGCCTTTCCACGCGGATCGGGTGATCGACCTTTCCTACGCGGCCGCTCACAAGCTGGGTTTCATCAACAACGGTAGCGGGCCGGTCGAGGTTGAAGCGATTCTGCCAGGTGATGTGACGACCCTGACCTATGCACAGCTAAAGCCGCCTGATCGGCCGGCAGCAAAGCCCGCCGTGTTGCGCAGTGAAGGCGATGAAATTGAGGCGCTCGCGCAAAAGCTGGCGGTTGAAGAAGCGCCACGTGTGACTTCGGCCCCGCTCTTGCCGGCTGCCGGCGCTGCTTCCCCCGCATTGCAGCGCGGCGTCTTTCTACAACTTGGTGCTTTTGCCAGTGTCGATAATGCGGAGAGCTTGCGCTCACATTTGTCGCGTGAGCTGGACTGGTTGAGTGAAGGGATTCAGATCAATGCGAACGGCGGTATCCATCGCGTGCACCTCGGCCCCTACGCAAGCCGCGCCGAAGCCGAAAAAATAGCGGAAAAAATACGTCTGGCTCTAGGCTACAAACCTACTTTTGTGACCCGCTGATCAACGAGTTTCTGAGCGACGGAAGATGCCCTGGATGATTTTCCGGCCGTTTCCGAGTTCAACCACTTCGCCGACGATTTCAACCGGGATACGGATGCCCGCGAGGTTAACAATCTCCCCGTGAATAGGCTCGGTGGCACCACTCCTGACATGCTGTTCAAACAGATCACGGTAGCGCACGGCTTCATCACGCGGATGCAGGTCGGACTGCAAAATACCAACCAGCTGATCAAGCGTCCGCCCGAACAGTTTTTCAGCTTGCAGGTTGGCATCGAGAATATGGCCGCTAATGGCATCGGCAATCAGGATTGCATCGTGATTGCCGGTGAATAATGCGCGTAGGCGGGCATATGTATCCTGCAATTCGTCGCGCATCAGCGAGGACTGATTTTGTACGATGGCCAGGGTGACCAGATTGGCCACGGCATGTGCAAACAGCCGCTGCACCGAGCTCCATGCTGAGTGCGCCCCGACACGCTCAATACAGAGCACGCCCTGCAACTCGCCGTTTACATGAATCGGTGAGTCGATCAGTGCGCTGACCTGGTTCATCAGCAGGTAATCGTCGGCAAACTCACTGGTCAGGGGATGGTTCATCGCGTCATCAGCGACGATGGGCTCACCTTGCTCGAGTGCCCGAAAGTAGCCCGGATAATGCACGGCGAGCAGTTTGCTGCCACTGCTGTGCCGTCCTGTCGATAGCTCGAAGAGGTCGATACAGTCGAGGGCAGAGCGTTCGGCGGAGAGTCCCCACAAACTGACTCGTTCGATATTAAGCATGCGTCCGGCCGATTCGGTTAGCTGACGCAGTGTTTCGTTCAGGTCCTTGCCGGCAAAGCCGCGCCGCGAAAGGTGCACGAAGGCGCCTTGCAGGTCGAGTGAATTAGCGAAGGGTCGTGGTGGCGAAAACATGGTTTCCTGACGCAACGGGTGCAAGCGTATGCTTCATATAAACCTTGCATCCTACGAGCTTTGCATTCGGATCGGCGCGGGCATATTTCACGAAACGTGAAAATGAACTCGACCGAGGTCACAAAACACCCACAGGTCAGCCAGTGGGCGCTTGCTATAATTCGCTCTTTGCCAAGAATTCATCAAATGCGCAAGTTTCAAAGCTTTTTTGCCCTCCTCCTTTGTCTGCCTCTACTGGCTGCCGCTCAACAAATGCCAACGCCGCCGGCGCTGGCCGCCAAGTCGTGGTTACTGATCGAATCAGGCTCCGGCCAGGAACTCGCCGCGCAAGCGCCCGATGAGCGTCTTGAACCCGCCTCGCTGACCAAGCTGATGACGGCGTATTTGACCTTTGCCGCACTCAAGCAAGGTTCGATCAAGCTCGACCAGATGATTCCTGTGTCCGAGAAGGCGTGGAAGACGCAGGGGTCGCGCATGTTCATTCAGGTTAACACGCAGGTCAAGGTCGAGGATCTGATCAAGGGCATGATCGTTTCATCGGGCAACGACGCGTGCGTCGCACTGTCCGAAGCAGTGGCCGGGAGTGAAGAGAATTTCGTGCAGATGATGGGTCGTGAGGCGCAACGCCTTGGTATGAAGGCGTCGAATTTCCGCAACTCAACCGGTCTGCCTGATGCGCAGCACTACACCACGGCGCGCGATCTGGCGATACTGGCTGGCGCGCTGGTTCGTGACTTCCCCGAGGAATATGCCAAGTATTACTCGCTCAAGGAATTCCGCTACAACAACATTAACCAGCCCAACCGCAATCGCCTGTTGTGGCTTGACCCGACGGTCGATGGCATGAAAACCGGTCACACCGATGCGGCCGGTTATTGCCTTGTTTCCTCCGCCAAGCGCGGGCCGCGCCGCCTGCTCTCCATCGTATTGGGCACCTCGTCGGACGGGGCTCGCACGCAGGAGTCGCTGAAGCTGCTTAACTACGGCTTCCAGTTTTATGACGCCGTTCAGCTTTACACGAAGAATCAGACGATTTCGAACATCAAGGTGTGGAAGGGGCAGGAGGCGACTGCCAAGGCAGGCTTTGCAAGTGATTTCATCCTCGCCGTGCCGAAGGGTTATGGCCCCAAGGTCAAGGCTGAACTGGTTTCACAGCAGCCACTGGTGGCTCCGGTCACACAAGGGCAGGTGGTTGGCACGATGAAGGTCAGCATCGACGGCAAGCCTTATGGTGATTACCCGGTCGTGGCCATCGAAGCGGTGCCGGTGGCCGGTTTCTTCGGACGCATGATCGATACTGTTCGTATGTGGTTTAGCTAGGAATTCGACGCGCATGACGGCCTATCTGAACGGACAGTTTTTGCCGATTGAGGAAGCGAAGATTTCGCCGCTCGATCGTGGCTTTCTGTTTGGCGATGGCGGATATGAAGTCATTCCGGTTTACTCGCGCCGGCCTTTCCGCATTGACGAGCATCTGCGGCGCTTGCAGATCACGCTTGACGGTATTCGCCTGCCGAATCCGTACGGTCTCGCAGAATGGCGCACGCTGGTTGAGCGCATCATTGCCGACAACAAATTTGACGACCAATCGGTCTACATCCAGGTGACACGCGGTGCCGACAGCAAACGCGATCAGGCTTTCCCGCTAGGCGTCACGCCCACCACTTTCATTTTTACCGCACCGCTGGTGACGCCGTCTGCCGCCCAGCGCGAGACAGGCATTGCCGTAGTTTCGGCGCTCGACAATCGCTGGTTGCGCTGCGATCTTAAAACCGTAGCACTGCTGGCCAACGTGCTTTTGCGCCAGCAGGCGATCGATGCCGGCTGTGTTGAAACGATCATGTTGCGCGACGGTTATTTGACTGAAGGTGCTGCCTCCAACATTTTTGTCGTCAGGGATGGCGTGCTGTTGGCACCGCCCAAGGATCATCGCATGCTGCCTGGCATCACTTACGACGTAGTGCTTGAACTGGCGGCACTGCATGGCATGCCGCACGAAGTGCGCGAGATTGCCGAGGCCGAGGTGCGTAGCGCCGACGAATTGTGGATGACCTCATCGACCAAGGAAGTGCTGCCGATCACCACGCTTGACGGCAAGCCGGTAGGGACGGGCAAGCCCGGCCCGGCCGCCGCTCAGATGTATGCCTGGTACTGTGCCTTCCGCGACGAAGTGATGCGTAAAGTCGATGTCTGACATGACGCAGCCGCAGGAAACCTTGCTCGAATTTCCCTGTGCGTTCCCGCTGAAGATCATGGGTCTGGCCAACGACGCGCTGGCGCAGGCAGTGCTTGACGTCGTGCTGCGGCACGCTACCGATTTCGATGGCGCGACAATGGAGATGCGTGCCTCAAGCGGCGGCAAGTACGTCAGCCTGACTTGCACGATCAACGCGACCTCGAAAGCACAACTCGATGCGTTGTACCGGGAACTGACCAGTCATCCGCTGGTCAAGGTAGTTCTTTAAATGTTTCTCTGACCAAACGGCGCGACGTATTGTGACAGCAGAACTCGTCGTGCAACATCTCGGCCGTGTCGACTACGAACCTACGTGGCGGGCGATGCAGGAATTCACCGCCACGCGTACCGTCGCGACACCCGACGAATTGTGGATTTGCGAACATGCGCCGGTCTACACGCTGGGCCAGGCCGGCAAGCCCGAGCATCTGCTGACCGATATCGGCATCCCGCTGGTCAAGATTGATCGTGGTGGCCAGATCACCTACCACGGGCCCGGGCAGGTGGTGATCTATCTGCTCATTGACCTGCCGCGACGCCAGTTGAAAGTGCGCGAAATCGTTTCGCGTATTGAACAGGCGGTGATTGATCTGCTTGCCGAGCAGGGCGCTGTTGCCGAGCGACACGGCGGTGCGCCGGGCGTTTATGTCGGCGCGGCGAAAGTTGCCGCGCTCGGCCTGCGGATAAAGAAAGGCTGCTGCTATCACGGTGTCAGCCTGAACGTGGATATGGATCTGTCGCCGTTCGCGGCGATCAACCCCTGCGGATTTCCGGGTATGCCGGTGACGCAGACCAGGGATCTCGGTATTTCGCTAACGCCCTCACAAGCGGCGCAGGCACTGGCGAGACATCTCAGCAACCAACTGGAGCGCAAGGAATGAGCGAGCAGAAAACAAAGCCGGCTGGCAAGATCGCAGGCGTCAAGGAAAAGGGCGAACTGAAGACAGCGCGCATCCCGATCAAGATTATTCCTGCCGAACAATTGCGCAAGCCAGCCTGGATTCGCGTCAAGGCGGGCAACGACGCCGGTCGTTTTGGCGAGATCAAGCGCATGCTGCGTGACCAGAAACTGCATACGGTTTGTGAAGAAGCTGCCTGCCCGAATATCGGTGAATGTTTCGGGCGCGGCACGGCGACCTTCATGATTCTCGGCGATATCTGCACGCGCCGCTGTCCGTTCTGTGATGTTGGCCACGGCAAGCCCTTGCCGCCCGACGTCAACGAGCCGGCCAATCTCGCCGACAGTGTTGCCAACCTCAAGTTGCGTTACGTCGTGATTACCAGTGTGGACCGTGATGATCTGCGTGACGGTGGTGCCCAGCACTTCGCCGATGTGATCGCAGCCGTGCGCGCCAAGTCACCAACGACGACCATCGAAACGCTGGTTCCCGATTTTCGCGGCCGCATGGAGATCGCCATTGACGTGCTCGGCCAGTCCTTGCCCGACGTGCTCAACCACAATATGGAAACCGTGCCGCGCCTCTACAAGCAGGCCCGTCCCGGTGCCGATTACGCGCACTCGCTGGCCTTTATGAAGGGTTTTAAAGCGCGTTACCCGAACGTGCCGACCAAGTCCGGCCTGATGGTCGGCCTCGGCGAAACCGATGACGAAATCCTCGAAGTCCTGCGCGATTTGCGCGCCAATGGCGTCGAAATGCTGACGATCGGGCAGTATCTCGCGCCGTCCGGCCATCATCTACCAGTTTCGCGCTATGTTCACCCCGATATCTTCAAAATGTATGAGGAAGAAGCCAAGAAAATGGGCTTCACCGGTGCCGCCTGCGGACCGATGGTGCGTAGCTCCTACTGGGCAGACCAGCAGGCGCATAGCGCCGGTGTGACCTGAGCAAGACCGTCAGGTGTAGCGAACAAAACGGCCCGGGTAGCGCGCTGTTGCCCAGGACAGGAAGAGATACTTGGCGGTCTTGCCGATACCGACGGCAACCAGAATGCCGAGCGTTGGCAGATTGGCCAGCGCACAAAAGAGCAGTGCAGGTGTTTGCGGCATGGGTGAGCCGGCAATGATCAGCATGGCGACCAGTCCGTAACGTTGCAGCCACTCGCTGGCCCACTGCCAGCCCTCCAGTTGCAGTAGTTCCGGGTAGCGGGCAAAAATAAATTCCGAACCGACGTAGCGAAATATTTCGACGAGGACGGCAGCGCCACAGCCGCTGGCAATCCCGCAGAGCAGCCCGATACTCAGCCAGCGTTTGGGTGCGAGCAGTATGGCGGGAATCAGTACAGCGGCAAAGGGGAAGCTGAAGGTGACGGTCGACACGAAGCAGATCAGCGTGACGACCAGCGGATAGTAGCGATGCGCGGCGCTGTACATCAGCGCACGCTTCAGCCAGAGGGGTAGTTTCGGTCTTTTCATGCGACTACCGCATCGGGCAAGCTGGGGAATGACGCATAGCTTGCGGGCAGGATGATGCACAGGATAAGCTTGGGTAGCCAGTTCATTTCAGAAAACAACCATTGAGGGGTTTTGCCATGCGTCATTTTTCCGGATTTTCCAGAGTTTCCGCCAGCGTTGCGGCAATTGTATGCGGTCTTGCCCTCAGCGCGCAGGTGTTGGCCGTTGGCGTAGACGATTTGTCGAGCAAGGAAACTTCGTCCGGCCTCAAGGAGGCGTTGTCGAGAGGTGCTGAAATGGCGGTCAGCCAGCTCGGCAAACCCAATGGTTTCATGGGCGATGCGCGCGTCAAGATTCCGTTGCCGGAATCCCTGCAGGGCGCGGAGAAGATGATGCGCAAGTTGGGGATGAAAAAGCAGGCCGACAAGCTGATCGAAACGATGAACCGGGCCGCTGAATCGGCGGTCGTCGAGGCCAAGCCAATCCTCGTCAATGCGGTAAAAAACATGAGTTTTGACGACGCCAAGACAATTCTTACCGGCGCTGACGACGCGGCCACCCAGTATTTCAAACGCACAACCTCGGCACCGATTGCCGAAAAATTTCTGCCCATCGTCAAGCAGGCAACGGCCAAGGTGCAATTGGCTGAAAAGTACAATCAGTACGCCGGCAAGGCTGCAGGCTTTGGGCTGATCGACGACA
>JBIJCY010000246.1:0-4713 GCA_044344385.1 Rhodocyclaceae bacterium
CGATGCGACGCAGGGTGTCGGCCGACTGCACGGCGCCAAGCACGGCGAGGGCGACTTCCGGTTTGGCAAGAAAGCCTTCGATGGCGCGTCCCAGATCGGCGCACACTTCGTCGTAGGTCTTGTGGCCTTCGTCGGTATCAATACCGGCGGCGGGTACAAAGATCGCCTGCGAGGTGGTGCACATCTGCCCGGAATAGAGCGAGAAGGTGAAGGCGAGGTTGCGCAGCATGGCTTTGTACGCGTCGGTCGAGTCGATGACGATGTTGTTGACGCCGGCCAGTTCGGCATAAACCTGTGCTTGCCTGCAGTTGTCGATCAGCCAGTCACCGAACTTGTTGCTGCCGGTGAAATCGATGGATTTGACAGCAGCGTGCTGTGCGAGCTTTTGCGTTGCTTCGTTCTGATCATAGGCAGCCAATGTCACGAGATTGGCGTCGATGCCGTTTTCGGCAAGCACTTCGCGGGCGATCTTCACGGTCATTGCAGCCGGCAGGATGGCGTTCGCGTGCGGCTTGACGATCACGGCGTTGCCGGTGGCCAGCGCGGCAAACAGTCCGGGATAGGTGTTCCAGGTCGGGAAGGTGCCGCAGCCGACGACCAGCGCGACGCCGCGCCCGACAATCTCGAAATGCTTCTTCATGACCAGCGGCGGGTTTTTGCCCTGCGGCTTTTCCCATAGTGTTTCACCGGGGACGAAGCTCTGCTCGCGCCACGCGTAGGCGACGGCTTCGAGGCCGCGATCCTGTGCGTGCGGTGCGCCGGCCTGGAAGGCCATCATCCAGCCCTGACCGGTGGTCATCATCACGGCGTGGGCGATCTCGAAACTACGCTTGTTGAGCCGGTCGAGAATTTCGAGGCAGATACCCGTGCGGCCTGCTGCGCCGATTTTCTGCCAGCCGGTCATCGCTTTGAGGCCGGCATCAATCAGCGCCTGTGCATTGCATACCGGATAGCGCACGTTGAGTGCCGGGCCGTAGGGTGAGCGCTCGGTGTTCATCCAGCCGTTCTGGCCCGGCTGGTCGAGTTTGAATTCCTGCCCGAGGCAGGCTTCAAAGGCTCGCTTGCCGTCTTCCATCGCCGTTTCGCCGTAGACCTTCGGGCTCGGCGATTCGGAATAGGCGGCCCAGTAGCCGCGTGTCTGAATGGCGTTGACGGCGGCATCAAGCGTGGTCTGGTGTTTCTCGAAAAGGGGGTGGGGCATTGCGTCCTCCGGATTTGGTCGGGTAATAGGGTTGGGCCGACAGGAAATGCTTGTGTGAGTGTTATGTGCGGCTGGCTTGGGTTAAACGTTACAAAAACAAACAACAAATGTCAATAAACGTATCAAGAAATATATTCCTTGATTTAGAATGTTATCGTTGCTTGAGCTGTGATTAGTCCTGTAAATATTGGTAACAGGTCCGTTCTGCAGCGGTCAGAGGGGTGTTTTAGGTCTTTTTGAAATTGCGGGCAGTCTGGGATTTGTGCGTTAATGTGATACAAAAAATATTGACAAGTCAGTTAAATATGTAACATGATGACTCTGCCGGCGTCGCGACCGGAACGAATTGTTGGACAGATCGAAGCCGAACAAGTGCGTCGAGACCGATTAAAACCCAAGGACAAAGGAGATCTGATATGGCCGCAAATAAGGAACGTTTTTCCGACAAGATGGAGTTGCCACCCGCCACACCGCAGCCGAACGTTTACCCGCTATCGTGGCAAGCACACACGACCAAGATGGAAGAAGTGTTTGCTGCGTCGACACGCGAATATTGGGACCCGGCCAAGCTGCCGTGGGATACCTTCGACCCGTCGAGCTATAGCTGGGAAGAACGTGAATCGATTGCCTACTGGTGGACGATTCTTTCGGTGTTTGACGCTTCGGCGCCACCGGTGTTTGCCCAAGCGCTGATCAAGACTTACGAGGAGCACGAGGAAGCGCCGGTGCGCAACTGCTTCTTTTCGGTGACGCGTGATGAGCATAACCACGAAATGATGTGTGGCATGGCGATCACCAAGTTGCTGGATCACCCCGATGTGCTTACCTACGAGCCGAAAACCGATCTCGGTCGCCGTCTGCAGAAGAATGCCCACTGGCTGTACTTCAATGGTGGCCGCTATTGGGAAGGCTACAAGAAGGCCGTGCCGCGCTACTCGCTGGCCGTGCTGTTCAGTTCCTTCCTGATGGGTGAGATCGCTGCAGCAACAATCTTCAAGCAGATGTACGACAACACGCGCGAGGCGGTCTTCAAGGAAGGCTTCCGTAATATCGGCCGCGACGAAGGGCGCCATATGGCGATCTGCATGGCGCTGATGGAGCGTGACTATCCGAAGCTGGCTGAGTCCGACAAGGACATCGTCACCAAGCAGATTCGTGCGGGCTATCTCTTCCTGTCCGCCGTACTGTTTGAGCCGCCGATGGATTTTTGGGATCTGCCCGCCGACTTTATCGCCAACCAGCGTGAAGGCGAAGAAGTCTGTCGCATGGCCGGCTTCGGCATCCCGACCTATGATCAGAAGCTGGAGAACTGGAAGAAGGCGATGCTCAATCTGAAGGGCGTTCTTGACCGCTATGGCATTGAGTTCCCAGCGATCCCCGAGGTCGGTATTACCGGTCGCGAGATCTCGGATGTGGAAATGGAAGATATCATTCCGGTGTTTTAAAGTACGAAAGCACCTCTTCTAACGCAGAGAGCGCAGTGGCCCAAGGGTGTTTCCTTCGGGGCACGTCGAAAGCGGTTAACGACAATATCTCACGTCACAGGAAAAACCATGAGCCGAATTGTCCTGCACCCCTCGGGGAAAACTGTCGAATGTGCGCATGGCGATACGGTGCTCGGTGCGCTGGAGAGCGCCGGTTACGCGTTATCCAATAATTGTCGTGCCGGTGCCTGTGGCGAGTGCAAGGTCAAAGTGCTGTCCGGGCATTTCGATCAGGGCATGGTGCTCGATATGGCGCTGTCGCCGGACGAGCGGCGTGAAGGCTATGGTCTGATGTGCATGGCCAAGCCGATCTCTGACGAGCTGGTAATCGAATGGGGCGCTGAAGACGCGAAACCCAAGCTTTTCCCGCCGCGTGAGAATGCATTGTTCGTTGTGGTGGACAAGAGCATCTGCGCCGCACGTGTCGCCGAGTTGCGCTTGCGCCCGGTTGGCCCGGTGCTGCGCTACTGGCCTGGGCAGTATGTGACGCTGGGCGATGAGCGGCAGAATATTCCCTATCGCTCGTATTCGATTGCCAATGCGCCACGTCCGGACGGCGAGATTGTCTTGCAGGTGGCCCGTTCTGACGACGGCGCGACCAGCGCCTGGGTGCACGACACCTTGCAGATCGGTGATCAGGTGAAGCTCAACGGCGCCTACGGTACGTTTATTGGCGATCCTACGGTTGATACGCCGGTGTTGTGTCTGGCTGCCGGTACCGGCCTTGCGCCAATACTGGCACTGGCTGAAGCAGCGCTGCGCCGCGGTTTCAAGCGGCCGGTGACGCTGTTTGTTTCGGCGCGTAGCGAGCGTGATATCTATGCCCGTGGCGTGATGTCGTGGTGGCATGCCAAGCATCGTAATTTCAACTACAAGCTGACGCTGACGCGCGAAGAAAAGGAAGGGTTTTTGCACGGTCGCGTCGATGTCGTGCTGCCGACGCTGTTCCCTGATCTCTCGAAACACACTGTTTTTGCTGCCGGCAGCCCGGAGTTCGTTGACTGCTGTGTGGCAACGGTTAAAAAGTTGGGCGCACAGGATGGGCTGATTCACACTGAAGGCTTCTTCAAGCAGCAGCAGGCAACTGGAGCGACGGATGATCCGTTTGCTTTTCTCGCGAGCTGAGTTACTAGCGCGCCCGCCGCTATAATGACCGACTCTTTGTATCGGCCGCCGCTGGTTTGCAGCGCAGTCACCATGCTCTCATGACCCACCCAATACGCGCTCGCATCGACGACTTCAAGCAGCAAAAGCGTGTTCACGCCAATTCGCTGATTGTTTCCATGTTCGGCGACATGGTCGTGCCACGCGGCGGGCGCATTTGGCTGGGCAGCCTGATCGGCCTGCTTGAACCGCTGGGGCTTAACGAACGGATGATCCGCACGGCGGTGTTTCGTCTCGCCAGGGAAGAGTGGCTGTGTACTGAAGCGCTTGGGCGGCGCAGCGATTATCTGCTCACCGCTTCCGGCCAACGCCGTTTCGACGAGGCTTCAAGGCACGTTTACGCTTCCCATGCGCCGCTCTGGGATCGTCGCTGGCGATTGATTGTCGGCGTCGGGCAAATCGAACAGAAGGATCGGGAGGCGCTGCGTCGCGCGCTGTTCTGGCAGGGTTTCGGTGCTTTGAGCCTGGATTGCTATGTGCATCCGAGTGCCGATCTGGCGGCCGCTTTTGATGCCTTGCTTGCCGAAGGTCTGGGGCACCTGCTCGGCGGAATGATGCCGCTGCTTGCCGCTGACGCGCGTCTGGGAGGTACGGCGAGCAATGCCGATCTGGTTGCCCGCGCCTGGAATCTTGGCGAGTTGTCCGATGCCTACGGCAAATTCATCGCCACCTATATGCCCGCACTCGCCGAGTTGCGGCGTGACCGCAATGTCGTGATCGACGAGGAAGAAGCTTTTCTCATGCGCCTGCTACTGATTCATGATTACCGCCGTCTCTTGCTGCGCGACCCGGAGTTGCCCGATGTGCTGGTGCCCGCCGGCTGGCCGGGCCAGACGGCACGCGTGTTGTGCAAGGAGCTTTACC
>JBIJCY010000346.1:0-3464 GCA_044344385.1 Rhodocyclaceae bacterium
CAACAGCGTTGTTAGAAGAACCTGCAGCAGTGGTTTGATTTTGAGTTTGCATTTTGTGACCTTTCGTTTAGTTGTCGAACCGCACCGTTGCGATCCAATAAGAGCTATTATCCGTATTAACCATGCATTGTCTTTTACGCGACTTACACTGTTAATCATTAGAGATTTAGGCGAAAATGGCCCTACGACGCCCAGCGCAGAAAGGCCTGTCGCGCTTCAGATTCGGAAGCGAGGAAGAAGAGCTCCGTGCTGCTCGCGTCAGTGTTCGACGCTGGTGGTGGGAGTATTTGAGGCTCAGTAAGGACTACTGGCTCGTGTCACAGACGCACGGGCGCACCCTCGACCGAGCCCTGTATGAGATTTGGCGCAGGTTTGGCGACGTCCATACCGTCACCTTCGATGAATGGTGGCTGAAAACAGGGTCAAGCCTGTTTCGCGAGCAGACTGACCCGCCGAAGGTCACGCTGATTCAGTCTGACCTGTCCAATATGAAGACACCAAACGACTCACGAATACTGATCGAGGTGCCGCTGATCTTGCGAAAGGCAACGGTTCAGAGGCAGATAGGCAAGCTGCTGGCATCGCTCGATTTTGAGCGCCCGCGCAATGTGCTGGAAACGAGCACGTCTGACTTTCGAATCAATCCCGTCGCGTTCAGACTCAACGTATTGCAGAAGATGCATGAGGTATGGTGCGCCCACCGCGAAGAAATCGTTAAGCCAAAGCTATATAAGGATTCCGTTGAAGGCAGAGAGCATCAGCGCAGCGATCTCTTTGAGTTAGGCAAGAAACTCGATCTGAGTCCAGCCAATGGATTGCAGCATCCCGACTATGACGAAGACAAGAAGCGGAAGAATCGTATGCGGGCGACGGTCAGCCGTTACATACGGCGGGCCGACCAGTTGATATACCAGGTCGAATATGGGCAGTTCCCAATGTTCAAATCGCCGCCTGCCAAAATCCCGCCGCGCTTTACTGACAAGCAGCTAGCCGCACACATAGAACTTGAGCAGCAATGGTGGGCAATGGACCTAACTGCCCGCTTGGAGAGCTGACTGTCTTTGTCGTGTAAAACGACAGTTATATATGCCTGTGCTGAGCAGTAACTGCGGTAAGCTCGTCGCCTCTTAACTGCTGTGGTGATTGCTATGGGCTACTTCGACGCCCCAAGATGGGATGCAACGGTATGTCTTGATACAGATGAACTGGCTGCGCCAATGGCAATGCAACTTCTTTTCTGTAAATATTCGCGGGCGATTCCATTGGGATGATGAGCTCAGTCTTTCAGGTTGAGATAGATTTTGCCGGTCATCCAGTCTTCGTCGCATTCGGCCAGAAGGGCTGACACGAGACGCAAGCAAGACGCGGTGTTGGGGAAGATCGACGCCACACGAGTGCGGCGCTTGATCTCGCGATTGATCCGTTCAAGGCCGTTGGTGGTGCGCAGACGAACGCGTTGGCCAAGCGGCACGTCGAACGCCGCGAAGCCCTCCGGCAGGTTCTCCTCGGCCCACTGGGCCAGCTTGGGCGCATCGACGGCCCAAAACTCGATGGTCTGCTTCATGAGGCGCTCAGCCTCGACCCGGTCCGGCGCATTGAAGATCGCCCGAATGCGTTGCGCCACGGGTTTGCGCTGATCGAGGCGAGTGACATACGCCTGAGCGTTCTGCTGCAAATGAAACTGGCAGCGCTGCCAGGGCACGCTGGGCAAGGTCGCCCGGCGCGCGGCATTGAGTCCGGCATGGGCGTCGGAGACGATCAGCTTGACGCCCCTGAGGCCGCGCCGGATCAGACCGTCGAGAAAGGCTCTCCAATGGATCTCCGCCTCAGACAAGGCTACCGACACGCCGAGTACCCGGCGATGGCCATCCTTCGTGATGCCGGTCGCCACCAGTACGGCGCAGTCGACTAGCCGACCCGCTTCGCGCACGCGCTCGTAGCGGGCATCCAGAAAGAGGTAGGGCGTGTCATCGAGCGGCCGTTCGCGCCAGGCCGCCAGCCCGGTATCGAGCTGCTCGGCGGCACGGCTGACCTGGGTCGACGAGATCGACACCTCCGGTCCCAGCAGTTTCACCAGAATGTCCGTCACCTTGCGGGTGGAGACGCCTTGCACATACATCTCGGCCAGCGCGATGTTGAGTGCCTGCTCGGTGCGGGTGCCTTTCTCCAGGGCGCTGGGGTAGAACCCGCCGCCGCGGACCTGAGGCACGTCGAAGGTGAGTTCGCCGACGCGCGTCATGACGGTCTTGGGCTTGAAGCCGTTGGCGTAGTCGGTTCGTTCGGCAGTGCGTTCATGCGGTCGTGCATTGAGGAAGTGGTTACGTTCGATTTTGCTCGCTTCATTGACCAGGATGCGCAGGGCTTCGCCGGCGCCGTCCAATCCGTTGGCCAGCAATGCCGCAAACGCGGCGTCCAGGGGGTGATGCTCTACGCGGTGCGCCATACGGTGGGCTCTTTCGTGGGGATGGGTAAGAATGCCCCGAAGAAATCGCCTGCGGGTGCTGCCTGCCGGCAGTTTCGCCGCGAGGCTGTGCCGTCCTTCACTCTTCGGGCGCTACGCGCCCTCATCGCTGCGGCCGACACAGCCTCGCAAAACCAGCAGGTTATGAATTTACAGAACGAATGTTGCACTAACGCGCCAATAGCATCTGACGCGGTTACGGGGCGTCGTGTCATTCACGTCAAGAACGCCACATATCGTTCTGCGACATTCAGCGGCACCCTCTTGTTGGGCAAGGAAGTTGTCTTGCCATTACCCAAAGAAGGCAAGCACCGCGTGAAGATCGAGTGCCGCTGGTATGGGCACAGACTTAAGAGAGAAGTGCCAAGCTTTCTCATTGACATGGCTACGGCCGTCGTCGATGAGAACTACGACGGCGCCGTTATTGCCAATATTGGCAAGAGGACCATTTAGATAAGCTCAACAGCGCGGCGCTTCATGTCGTCATTGACGTCAATGTAGGCTTGGGTGGTCAGAGGTGGCTGGGCAAAATAGGACTGGCTGATAAGTGGACAACCTGCTCTCATGGGCGAGCAAATCGCCCGATAAAGGAGCAGCAGATGAGAAGGCCCAGAAGGAATCACACGGCAGCATTCAAGGCGAAAGTCGCGGTCGCTGCGTTGAAGGGCGACAAGACGTTGGCCGAGTTGGCAGAGAAGTTTGATCTGCACGCCAACCAGATCACGCAATGGCGGGCGCAGTTGTTGGAAGGCGCCACGGACGTGTTCCTGACCCCGGCGGAAAAGCGAGACACGGGACCGACGACCAAAGACATGCAAGCCAAAATCGGCCAGCAGGCGCTGGAGATTGATTTTTTGGCCGGCGCGCTCGGTCGCATCGGCGATGCGAGCGCAAAGAAATGATCGACACCACGCACAAACTTCCGATGACCCGGCAAGCCGAGTTGCTGGCGATCTCGCATTCGAATTTGTACTACTTGCCGCGCCCAACATCGGACGCGGAC
>JBIJCY010000247.1:0-4706 GCA_044344385.1 Rhodocyclaceae bacterium
GGCGCCAGGTAGAAAAGCAGCAATACGCGCATCACCTCGCCGGTCAGCGTAGCGAGGACATAACCGAGGTTGCAGGCGCCGGCGGCCAGCGCCAGCCAGAACAAGGTCCACGAGGGAACGAATTTGCCGAGTGAACGGCGAAAGAAGAACAAACCGAGAATCAATGCAACGCCATAGGTCGCCGTCGACGCCAGAACGCCATCGATGCCGGCATCACGCAGGATGCGGTAGGGATACCAGATCAGACCCCAGACCAGCGCACCAGCAAGCAGTGCAGAAACGGCGGTACGCGTCTCCCGCTGCGTTCCACTTCCTGCCATTTCCTTTGTGCTTCCTTCCGCCACTCAGCGATGCCCCTTATAATCCTTCGTCCGACACAAACTACCGAACCAACGTGAATCCTCATCTCGCCCAGCTGCAGCCCTACCCCTTTGAAAAACTTAGGCAGCTTCTTGCCGGTATCACGCCCAATCCGGATCTCCGCGAAATCAAGCTTTCAATCGGCGAACCGCAGCATGCAACGCCCGCTTTCATCAAGGAAGCGCTGACCGCCGGCCTCGGCGGCCTGGCCAATTATCCTACCACGCTGGGCAGCCCTGCCCTCCGCTTGGCCATCGCCCAATGGATGGAGCGCCGCTACGGCCTGTCCGGCATCGACAGCGAAACGCAGATCATCCCGGTCAACGGTTCGCGTGAAGCGCTCTTCGCTTTTGCGCAGACGGTGATTGACCCAACGCGGGGCTATGTACCGCTGATCGTCAGCCCCAACCCCTTCTACCAGATCTACGAAGGTGCGGCCTATCTTGCCGGCGCCGAACCGCGCTTTCTGAACACCTTGCCCGAAAACGATTTTGCTTTCGACTACAGCACGCTGAGTGATGCCGAGTGGCAGCGCGTGCAACTGTTTTACGTTTGCTCACCGGGCAACCCGACCGGCAAGGTGCTCAACCTCGACGACTGGAAGCAGCTTTTTGCCCTCTCTGACAAATACGGTTTTGTCATCGCCTCGGATGAATGCTATTCGGAAATCTTCTTTGACGAGACCAACCCGCCACTTGGCGGAATGCAGGCTGCAAAGCTCCTCGGGCGCGGCTTCGAGCGTCTGGTCATGTTCTCCAGCCTGTCGAAGCGATCGAACGTGCCGGGCATGCGCTCAGGCTTTGTTGCCGGCGATGCAACTGTGCTCAAGAACTATCTGCTCTACCGCACCTACCACGGCAGCGCAATGAATCCGGCGGTGCAGGCCGCCAGCGTCGCCGCCTGGAACGACGAAGCGCATGTGCGCGAGAACCGCCGTCAGTACGCCGAAAAATTTGCCGCCGTAACACCCATGCTGGCCGATGTACTGGGCGCCACGCTGCCCGATGCCGGCTTTTATCTGTGGGTACGTACCCCTCAAGACATGACAGACACGGACTTCGCCCGGCGCCTGCTTGCCGACTATAATGTGGCGGTAGTTCCGGGCAGTTATCTGGCCCGCGCAGCACAGGGTGTCAATCCGGGCGCCGGCTTTGTGCGTATTGCACTGGTCGCGCCGCTCGCAGACTGCGTCGAAGCAGCTGATCGCATCCATTCATTTATTTCAAACCTCTAGGAGAGCAACATGCAGGAAATCCAACAGATCATCGAAGACGCGTGGGAAGTCAGAACCACGCTGCAACCCGGTACCGCGCCGGCAAAAATCGGTGAAGCCGTGTCCATCGTGCTTGGCCAGCTCGATGAAGGAAAGCTGCGCGTCGCCGAAAAAATCGATGGCGACTGGATCACGCATCAGTGGATCAAAAAAGCCGTGCTGCTGTCCTTCCGCCTCGAAGACAACAAGGTCATGGATGGCGGCCCGATGCGCTACTACGACAAGGTGCAGACAAAATTCGCCAACTACGATGCCGAAAAATTCGCACGTTCCGGCATTCGCGTCGTACCGCCGGCCGGCGCACGCCGTGGCTGCTTCCTCGGTAAAAATGTGGTGCTGATGCCGTCCTTCGTCAACATCGGCGCCTACGTCGATGACGGCACGATGGTCGACACCTGGGCGGCAGTCGGTTCCTGTGCACAGATCGGCAAGAACGTTCACCTCTCCGGCGGCGTCGGCATTGGCGGCGTGCTGGAGCCACTGCAGGCCAACCCGACAATCATCGAAGACAACTGCTTTATCGGTGCGCGTTCGGAAGTCGTTGAGGGCGTTATCATCGGCGAAGGCTCGGTGCTCTCGATGGGCGTTTATATCGGCCAATCAACCAAGATCTATGACCGTGAAACCGGCGAAGTCCACTACGGCCGCGTACCGCCGGGCTCCGTGGTAGTCTCGGGCAACCTGCCCTCCAAGGACGGTAGCTACAGTCTCTACTGCGCCGTCATCGTCAAGAAGGTCGACGCCCAGACACGTGCCAAGACCAGCATTAACGATCTGCTGCGCGGCGACTAAGCTTCAGCACAGCGAACCACTCGAAACAAAACCGGCGGAGGCACAATGATTCTCGACAAACTTTTCCAGCTGATGGCAGAAAAGCAGGCCTCAGATATTTTTATCTCCGCCGGTGTGCCTATCCACATCAAGATTCAGGGCAACGCTGTACCCGTCAATCAACAAGTGATGGATTCGGCAATGATCGAAAAGATCGCCTTTGAATTGATGTCGCCGGATCAGCTCAAAACCTTCGAAGCGACGATGGAGATGAACCTCTCCTTTGGCGTCCCGCATGTCGGCAACTTCCGTATCAACATTTTCCGGCAACGCGCATCCATTTCAATCGTCGTACGCTACATCCTCGGCAACATTCCCGAACTCGACAGCCTGGCGTTGCCGCCCATCCTGTCCGAGTTAATCATGGAAAAGCGCGGCCTGATGCTGATTGTCGGCTCGACAGGTTCCGGCAAGTCGACAACCATCGCATCGATGCTCGACTACCGCAACGCAAACCGCAGCGGCCACATCCTGACCATCGAAGATCCGATCGAGTTTCTCTTCAAGCACAAGAAATCAATCGTCAACCAGCGTGAAATCGGCATGGACACGCTGAGTTGGGACATGGCACTGAAAAACGCCATGCGCCAGGCACCGGACTGCATCCTGATCGGCGAAATACGCGACAAGGAAACGATGCAAGCCGCCATCGCCTACGCGCAAACCGGGCACCTGTGCCTCGGCACGCTGCACGCCAACAACAGCTATCACGCACTGAACCGCATCATCAACTTCTTCCCGCTGGAAAGCCGGACTTCGCTCTACCTTGACCTCTCAGTCAGCCTGAAGGCGATCGTCTCGCAGCGTCTGGTGAAGAAACCAGACGGCAAGCGCACACCGGCCGCCGAGGTGCTGCTCAACACCCGCCATATCCAGGAACTGATCGAGCGCGGCGAAGTCATCGCCGTCAAGGAAGCAATGGAGCAGAGTCTTGCCCCCGGCTCACAAACCTTCGAACAGGATTTGTTCCGCCTGTACCGCGACGGCGTCATCACGCTCGATGAAGCGCTGGCCAATGCCGACTCGCCGACCAACCTGTCGTGGCTGATCAACAACTCTGAAATTTCCGGTGGTACGCAGAAGGAAGAAAAGCATAGCGACATGCCACTTGACTTCTCGGCTACCAACCCGGGCGGCCCTTCCTTCAAGGAATTCACGCTCAGCCTCAACGACAACGAAGAATAATAAATGCCGCACGACACAACACCCTGCCCTACGCTAAGCCTAGCCGAGCAACTGATTTCCCGCCGTTCGGTCACACCGGAAGATGGCGGTTGCATGCCGATCATCGCCGAGCGCCTCGAACGCATCGGTTTTACCTGCGAATACATCAATCGCGGTGCGGTCACCAATCTGTGGGCACGCCGTGGCAGCACCAGCCCGCTGCTCTGCTTTGCCGGCCACACCGACGTCGTACCCACCGGCCCACTCGACCAGTGGCACAGCGACCCCTTTGAGCCCACCCAACGCGAAGGCATGCTCTACGGACGAGGCGCCGCTGACATGAAAAGCTCATTGGCCGCTTTCGTCACCTCGATCGAGGCCTTCGTCGCTGCACGGCCCGCGCACACGGGGTCGATCGCACTCCTGCTGACCTCCGATGAAGAAGGTGATGCCATCGACGGCACCGTTGCCGTCACCGAAGCCTTGCGCGCCCGCCATGAAGCGATGGACTACTGCATTGTCGGTGAGCCGACCGCAGTCAATCAGCTCGGCGACACCGTAAAAAATGGCCGACGTGGTTCGCTCTCCGGCAAACTGACGGTCAAGGGCATACAAGGGCATATCGCCTACCCGCAGCTGGCGAAGAACCCGATCCACCTTGCCGCCCCGGCGATTGCCGAACTTGCCCAAACAACTTGGGACGACGGTAACGAGTTTTTTCCGCCGACCACCTGGCAAATTTCGAACATCCACGGCGGCACCGGCGCGAGCAACGTCATCCCGGGCGCTGTCGACATCCAGTTCAATTTCCGCTTCGCCTCGGCGAGCACGCCGGACGAACTGAAAACCAAAGTGTGCGGGCTTCTCGACCGCCACGGACTCGATTACAGCATCAACTGGACGCTCGGCGCCAAGCCCTTCCTCACCGGACGCGGCGCATTGGTCGATGCCACCTTGTCGGCGATTCGTGAAGAAACCGGCATCGAAGCCGAATTATCGACCACCGGCGGCACCTCGGATGGCCGCTTCATCGCCGAGATCTGCCCGCAAGTCATCGAGATCGGCCCGGTCAACGCGA
>JBIJCY010000127.1:0-7543 GCA_044344385.1 Rhodocyclaceae bacterium
TCGGCGGTCCGGACGAAGCCGAAGCTGCGCTGTGGTGCAAGGCCAACATGAAGAAGCCGATCGTTGGCTTCATCGCTGGCGTCACTGCACCGGCCGGCAAGCGCATGGGTCACGCCGGTGCGCTGATTTCCGGTGGTGCCGATACGGCCGATGCCAAACTTGCCATTATGGAAGAGTGTGGATTTACCGTGACGCGCAATCCGTCGGAAATGGCCAAGCTGCTCAAGGCGCTGCTCAAGTAAGCAGTCCTGATTTGGCAAAAAAGGGCAGCCAAGCGGCTGCCCTTTTTGTTGGTTGTGAAAATATCAAGAACCCACCACCGAGACACGGAGGCACAGAGGTTTCACAGAGAAAACCTTTAAAACAGATGGTTTTCTCTGTGTTTACTCTGTGCCTCCGTGTCTCGGTGGTGGGTTTGACGCTTTCTTCCAGCCCTCACCGAGATTCCTTGATGACGCGTGCGTTGCGCGGCTGAATCGGTCGCGCATTGTTGTTATAGATTCTGCCAAAGCCGGCGACTTGCTCTTTGGAAACCTGTGTCGGGGTTTTGAAGACCAGCCACAACACACCCTCCGAGCAAGGCGGTGTGGTCAGCGAGCCGATGTAGGTGAAGTAGTTGCGTGTTGCCGGCAGGAGCAGCGTCGGGTCAATCTTGATGTCGGTGCGCTCGATCGGTTTGTTCTGTTCCAGCGGCAGGTTGCTCCACAGTGTACGGATCAGTTGCTGTTCCTTGCCCGCCTGCAGCATGACTGCGACCACCGCAAGTTTTCCGTCTTTCGACTTGTGCACCAGGTGGACAACCATATCGTAGACCTTGCCGTTGATTTTCTCTTCGCTGGGTTTGTGAAAGTGGAATTGCAGAAGCTCGAACTCTTCCGCATCCACCTTGATGCTGCCGGCGCCCGCCGTATTCACCTGAATGGTGTGGCCGTTGTCGACGATCGATAGCGGAACGGGTTTGTAACTGAAGCGGATCGGCGGCAGGTCGGCGCTGATTGTTTCGTGAATGTCGATTGGCGACTGGCGCAGGCCAAGTCCGCAAGTCGCGTAATCGCTGCTCAGCTTGCCCCATTTGCCGGCGCCCGCCTTGCCTTCGTAATCCCAGTGGGGGGGCGGAGGTGGCGGCGGAGGTGGCGGTGCTTCGTCCTTGCCGGCCTTGCCTTTTTTCTTCGGCGTTTTTGCGTTGTCCGCTGCGGGCGCCGGAGCGTGCGGTGGTTCGACAATAACCGGCTCAGGCCAAAGCTTCTCTTTGCAGGCGTGATTGAAAACGACTTCGCTAACCGAGTCGGGGACAACCGGGGCTTGCTCCTTGCCGTCGAAGTTTTCCGACTGGAGTTCACTGCCGCCGGGTGCGAAGTAAGTTCGGCGGAGTGGGGTTGCCAGGCGCTTTGTGCACTGAAACTCGGTGAACGAGGTTAGTTTGCTGTACGAAAATGCACCCGAGTCAGGGATCTGCCGCTTCGCGTAGATTTCGCGATGCCATATACGGAATTTGTCGTCGTTGATGCGTTCAAGGCTGCCTGAGTCGATCTCGATTTTTACCCCTGGCTTGCTACCAATATTCAACCATTGGGCGGCGTTGGCGGTGTGCGGCAGCAACGCAGTGAGTGCAGGAATGATCAGCGTGAGGCGCAAAATGCGAGTGCCCGGAAAGCAAGGACGGCGACGAGCGTGAAGCGACTGGTTTCTGGGCATGGCGATGGGCGTTTGTCTGGTTATGTTGTCAGGGCGCTACTGATGAAATCTCCGCCGATTATAGACGCTTTGTCCGAATCGGCAGTGGCTGAGCAGAAGCAGTCAAATTGCCGGTAGAATTCCCCCTTCTTCAATTTTTTCTCCCTTTCCCGGCGAGATTCCACGATCAGCAGCCATGCTTGAAATAATCAATGCTCCCGGTTTCTGGGTGGCGGTTCTGCAGATCGTCCTGATCGATATCGTGCTCTCCGGCGATAATGCGGTTGTCATAGCGCTGGCCTGTCGCAACTTGCCTGCGGAGCAGCGTCGTCTCGGTATTCTGTGGGGGGTGGCCGGGGCCGTGATCTTGCGTGTCGTGCTCACGTTCTTTGCGGTCGGCCTGTTGGGTTTCCCCTGGTTGAAACTGGGTGGTGGCATCTTGTTGTTCTGGATTGGTATCCAGCTGCTGATGCCGGAAGACGAAGGCGGGCCTGATATCAAGCCGGCTGATTATCTGCTGGGCGCAATCCGGACGATCATCGTCGCGGATTTTGTGATGAGTCTCGATAACGTGATCGGCGTTGCAGCCGCAGCCAAGGACAATGTTTATCTGCTCGGTTTCGGTCTGGTTGTCAGCATTCCGTTGATTGTCTGGTCGAGCCAGTTGATTCTGAAACTGATGGAGCGCTATCCGGTCATTGTTGTTTGCGGCGCCGGTTTGCTCGGCTGGGTTGCCGGGGAAATGGTAGTCAGCGATCGGGCGTTAAGCCACTGGGTGACGGAGCAACTGCCCCTCGCGCATCATCTGGTACCCGCGCTCGGCGCCCTGCTGGTTGTCGTCATTGGCAAGTGGATGGAGCGCCGCCATGCTGTCGGACGCGATGTTACGATCGTTTAGCAAACAAAAAGGAAATGCTGTGCCACTTTTTCTCAGCGAAAATGATGTCCGCCAATTGTTAACCATGCCGCTTGCCCTGGAAGCGGTTGAGTCGGTGCATCGCGAGCTTTCTCTCGGGCAGGCCTGTGATGTCCCGCGCCAGCGCACCCGGCTACCGCAGACGACCTTGCACCTTCTGCAGGGTGCTGTTCCGACGCAGGATGCAATCGGCTACAAGGTCTACACCAGCAACCGTAACGGCGTGCGTTTCCTGGTCCATCTTTATAGTGCCTCAAGTGGTTACTTGCGTGCCGTCTTCGAGGCCGATCTGCTGGGCATGATGCGCACCGGCGCGGCTTCCGGTGTCGCCACCCGCTGGCTGGCGCGGCCCGATGCCGAAGTGGCGGGGGTTTTTGGCGCCGGCTGGCAGGCTCAAGGCCATATTGAAGCGCTTGCCGCTGTAAGGCCTCTGCGACGGGTCAAGGTTTATGCGCGCGACCGGGCACGTCTGGAAGCCTTCTGCACGCTGATGTCCGAACGCATCGGTATCGACGTTGTGCCGGCGGCGTCGCCGGAAGAAACGGTGCGCGGCAGCGATATCGTGAGTACTGTTACCACGTCGGCAACACCGCTGTTCGATGCAGAATGGTTGTCGCCGGGGACGCATATCAATGCGGCTGGTTCCAACTCGCTGATTCGCCGGGAACTTGGTGAAGATGTGCTGAAGCGCTGCCGGACAATTGTCGTTGATAGCGTCGAGGCGGCGCTCCATGAGGCGGGTGACTTGCTTCCCTTACTCGAAAAAGGGCGTTTGCACGCACGGCAGTTGATCGAATTGGGGGAGGTGATTGCCGGCCGTCGCGGTGGTCGTTTGGCGGCCGATGAAATCACCTTGTTTGAGTCGCAAGGTATGGCAATACAGGATCTTGGGCTGGCAGCGCGACTCGAAGTTCTGGCGCGTGAGTGCGGCCTGGGGGTTGAATTGCCGTACGGTGGATAGTCTCCCGCGCGGGCTTTGCCAAAGCAATATTTGACGAATCTCATGCGCGACTGTAAGAATGCGGAACAGGCTGCTGTTTTTCTATCCGATTTTTCTCCGGGGATCGTTTTTCGGAGCGCCCGGATAGGATGCTGCCGATTCAAAATGACAAGCCTTAAAAGGCGGCATGTGGAGGCTGACGATGCGCAAGGCCGGATTCTGGAAGACTGACTGGTTCCTCGGAGTGCTTGTCACGGGGGTGATGCTTGTCGCCGCCAATAGTGACCTGATTCGGAGTCTGGAACGCAAAGCCTACGACCTTGGCGTGCAGGCGTCGAGCCGTACGCCTCTTGACCGGGTAGCCGTCATCGCCATCGACGATGTTTCGATCGCCAACCTCGGGCGCTGGCCCTGGCCGCGCGATCGCCACGCGAAAATGACCGACATGCTGGCCGCTGGCAAATCCAAGGTAATTGCCAATACCACTTTCTTCTTCGAGCCGCAGATTGACCCCGGTTATACCTACGTTACGCGTCTGCTCGATCTATACAAACAGGCTTCGGAGTCCGAGGCGCCGGCGCCGCAAATAGAGCAGATCGGCGCTGTGCTCAAGGAAGCCGAAGTTGCGCTGAATACCGATCGTATCCTGGCCGAGAGTGTTGGCCAGGCGGGCAATGTCGTGTTGCCGATGCTGTTTTTGCTGGGAGAGCCAAAAGGCCGCTCGGACAAAGCACTACCAGAGTTCGTGGTGAAGAACAGTCTGCCGCAAGTCGACGAAAAGACGGGGGATGTCTGGCCAACCATCTCGGCGCAGGTGCCGATCGATAGTCTGGGCGGGAAAGTCTCGGCGATCGGACACCTTAACGCCAACGCCGATGTCGATGGCGCCATCCGTTCCGAGTTGTTGGTGTTGCGTCATTACGATCAGTACTACCCTTCTCTTTCGCTGATGATTGCTGCCAAAAGCCTGAATCTTGGCCCGGCCGACCTGCGTGTACGTCTTGGGCAGGAAGTTCGTCTGGGCAAGTTGCGCATTCCGACCGACGCGGAAACGCAGATGCACACCTTCTTTTACAAGGATCACGAAGGCAAGCCAGCCTTCCAGGTTGACTCCTTTTATGACGTATTGACTGGAAAAATCCCGGTTAGCAAATACCAGGACAAGATCGTGTTGATTGGTGCGACGGCGGCCGGTGTCGGCGCTTCGCAGGTTACTCCGGTGTCGCCGTCCATGGCGCCGGTGCTGACACTCGCGCATTCGGTTTCGAGCATCTTGCAGGAGCACTTCTTTGTCACGCCGGAATGGGGCGTGTGGGCTTCGCTGCTTGCGTTTCTTTTGGTTGCAGCTTATCTGATCGCCCTGTTGCCACGCCTCTCGGCGGGTGTTGGCGCAATTGCCACGGCGCTCATTCTGGTTGCGCTGCTGGGTGCGCATTTCGGTCTGATGGTCGGTGCGGCAATCTGGATCCAGTTGATGGCTTCCGCGACCTTGTTGTTGGTCGGGCATGTCCTGCTGACGACTAAACGGTTCCTGATGACCGAGCGCGGCAAGGAAAAGTCGGAAGCAGATTCGGCTGATTCGAACCGTATGCTGGGTCTTGCCTTCCAGGGGCAGGGGCAGCTTGATATGGCATTCGACAAGTTCCGCAAGTGCCCGCTCGATGATTCGCTGATGGAAAATATTTACAATCTGGCGCTCGATTTTGAACGCAAGCGTCAGTTCAACAAGGCCGAAGCCGCTTTTCGCTATATGGCCGATTTCAATCCAAAGTTTCGCGACCTTGAACAACGGATGAATCGCGCCAAGGCGATGTCGGAGACGGTGATGCTCGGCGGTGCCGGTGGCCGAACCAACGCCAGCATGCTTGACGGTGGTCAGGTCGAGAAGCCGATGCTCGGCCGCTACCAAATCGAGAAGGAATTGGGCAAGGGCGCCATGGGGGTTGTTTATCTTGGCCGCGACCCGAAAATTAACCGGGTCGTAGCGATCAAGACGATGGCTTTGTCGCAGGAGTTTGAAGGCGACGAATTGGTCGAGGTGAAGGAACGCTTCTTCCGCGAAGCAGAGACGGCCGGCCGTCTCAACCACCAGAATATTGTCACCATGTACGACGCGGGAGAAGAGCACGATCTCGCCTACATCGCGATGGAATTCCTCAAGGGCAAGGATCTGGTTTTTTGCACCAAGCCCAATGCGTTACTTCCTTTGCCGCAGGTGATGAGTATTGTTGCGCGGGTGGCTGATGCGCTTTCCTATGCGCACAGCAACAGCGTGGTACATCGCGATGTAAAGCCGGCTAACGTGATGTACGAGCCCGAATCGGATCAGGTCAAGGTGACCGATTTCGGTATTGCACGCATCACCGACTCGTCGAAAACCAAGACCGGTATGGTGCTCGGTACGCCGAGCTATATGTCGCCCGAGCAGTTGTCGGGGAAAAAGATCGATGGACGTTCCGATCTTTTCTCGCTTGGTGTTACCCTCTATCAGATGGCATGCGGCCAGTTGCCGTTTACCGGGGATTCGATGGCGCAACTGATGTTCAAAATTGCCAATGAGGCACAGCCGGATATCCGTAGCGTCAATCCGCTGGTTCCCGATTGCCTGGCGGCGATCATTGATCGGGCGTTGTGCAAGGATATGGCGCAGCGTTACCAGACGGGTGATGAAATGGCGCGGGATCTGCGTGCATGCATGAGCCAGGCACCGGCGTCACGCACCGAAGTCGATATCGAATTTTAGGGAGAAGACGTGGCCAATAATTTAAGCGACGCTCTTGAAATTGTTGTCCGCACCGACCCGGGGATGGTTCGCGGGCACAACGAAGACGCAGTGTTTGCCAACCCCAATCTGGGGCTGGCGATACTGGCTGACGGCATGGGTGGTTACAACGCCGGAGAAGTGGCTAGTGGTATGGCAACGACCTTGTTGTCGACCGAGCTCGATGCTGCTTTCTGCGTCACAGCGCCTTATGAAGTCGACGGCGAGACCGGTGAGCCGTTTGCTCGTCGCTGCATTCTGGAAAAGGTTGCGGCAACCAACTCGGCAATTTTCAATACGGCGGAGAGCCAGCCACAGTATGCCGGCATGGGAACGACCCTGGTAACAGCACTGTTCTATGATGGCAAGGTGACGGTGGCGCATATTGGTGATTCACGCCTCTACCGTTTGCGCGGCGGCGAGTTCGGACCGATTACGCGTGATCATTCCTTGCTGCAGGAGCAGCTCGACAGCGGCATGATATCGGTCGAGGAAGCACGGCATTCGCAAAACAAGAATCTGGTGACGCGGGCCCTGGGCGTTGATCCCGAGGTTGAGACCGAGATGCACGATTATGATGTGCTGCCGGGAGATATCTATCTTTTGTGTTCTGACGGCCTGAATGACATGGTTGAGGACGAGGAGATCCAACTCACGTTGCAGATGCTCGGTGCCAATCTGGAGCTGGCAGCGACACAACTGATACAGATGGCCAACGATAATGGCGGACGTGATAACGTTTCGGTGATTCTGGTAAAAGTATTGCGCGAATTTCCTGCCGCCAAAGGGTGGTGGGTAAAGTTCATGGCATGGTTTAAATAAGGACGGAACGACGATGGCAAAGCTGATACTGAGCATGGATGGCCTGGTTCTCAAGGAAATTCCGCTGATCAAGGAGCGGATGACCCTTGGCCGAAAAGCGCACAACGATATCCAGATTGACAATCTGGCGATCAGCGGAGAGCACGCAGCGGTGGTGACGATCCTCAATGACTCCTTTCTTGAGGATTTGAACAGCACCAACGGGACGCTGGTCAACGGGCAGACCATTAAAAAACATTTCCTGAAGAATGGAGATGTCGTTGAACTGGGTAAGTACAAGCTGAAATATGTTGCCGAACAGACGGCGCAGGCCGAGGCGGCAGATTTCGAGAAAACCATGATATTGCGGCCGGGAATGGCCAAGCAGGCGCCCGCTGCGCCTGCGGCACCCCTTGCGCCCGCCGCGTCTGCGGCGGCGGGGCCGGCCCCG
>JBIJCY010000116.1:0-8138 GCA_044344385.1 Rhodocyclaceae bacterium
GCACAAAAGAATTTTGGGGATACGCATTCGGGTGGGTTGGCGCCGCCGCCGGCACCGGCGCCCGTTGCAGCCTCGGCGCCTGTTGTTGCCGGCGCAATTCAGCTTCTCAATGGCGCCAATGCCGGTC
Source organism: Rhodocyclaceae bacterium (assembly GCA_044344385.1). Classification (GTDB taxonomy): domain Bacteria; phylum Pseudomonadota; class Gammaproteobacteria; order Burkholderiales; family Rhodocyclaceae; genus CAJBIL01. The sequence goes on from JBIJCY010000116.1 coordinate 128, forward strand.
GCGAACTGGAGCTGACCAAGACTTTGACTACCTTGGGCAAGCCCGGTGTTCAGGTTGCGGTGATCGCCAAGCGGCCGCACGGCTATTTCATTACGCACGTCGAAGGTGCGCAGTTCCCTGTGGTTAATGGTCAGGCGCTTGATGCGCAGGCGCACCTGCTGAGTGACCACGATGTAATTGAAATTGCGGGTATAAAAATGGAGTTTTTCATCAAGAACTGATGACTAATAGACGATCCGGGTGGGCGGAAAATTGAAAAAACATCTCATCCGTATAGTGCTGGGTCTGCTCTTGTCGCTGATCTTTCTTGGTCACGCGGCCAAGATTTACCAGATTCCGCTGGTCAATACCCTTGACGCATTCGTCTACGATGCCCGTCTTCGACTGACGACGAAAGGCGGTATCGACGAGCGTATCGTTATTCTTGATATCGATGAAAAGAGCCTGGCCGAAGTGGGGCGTTGGCCGTGGGGACGCGACAAGCTGGCGACGCTGGTCACACAACTTTTCGATACGTATCAAATCACCGTTCTTGGTTTCGACGTGGTTTTCGCCGAGCCGGACAGCAGCTCCGGCCTGAAGTCGCTGGAGAGCATTGGTAACAGCGAATTGAAGAACGATCCGGCTTTCCAGTCGGCGCTGAAGAGCTTGCGCGGGTCGCTTGATTACGACAACCGTTTTGCTGAAGCACTGCGTGGCCGGCCGGTTGTTCTCGGCTATTACTTCACCAATCTTGATGATGCACACAAGAGCGGCGCTTTGCCTGAGCCGGTGATTCAGGCAGGTACCTTCAAGGGAAAAAACATTGCCTTTACCTCGTGGAGTGGGTACGGAGGTAATTTGCCCGAGTTTCAGAAGAACGCCGTGCATGCCGGGCACTTCAATCCGATTGTCGATTTTGACGGCATCTCGAGACGCGTGCCGATGCTGGTCGAGTACGGTGGGAAATACTATGAGTCGCTTTCTCTGGCCATGGTCCGTCTGTTGCTCGGCAAGCCGGCGTTGGTGCCGGGCTATCCTGAGGAGGGTGCATTTTCCAGTCGGAACTACACCGGTATGGAGTGGCTCGATTTGTCGACTGAGCGTGGCCGCGTGCGCATCCCGGTTGATGAGAATGCCGCCAGCCTGATTCCCTATCGCGGGGCGCAGGGCAGCTTCCGTTATCTTTCTGCCGCCGACGCACTGGCTGGGCGGCTCAAGCCGGAGCAACTGCGCGGCAAGATCGTCTTGCTGGGCACCACTGCGCCGGGCCTGATGGACTTGCGCTCGACGCCGGTAGGCAGTACTTATCCGGGGGTCGAGGTGCACGCCAATCTGGTGGCGGGTATTCTTGATGCGTCAATCAAGCAAAAACCGCCTTACGTGCTGGGTGCCGAGGTCTTGCTGCTCGTCGCGTGCGCGCTGTTGCTGGCGCTGCTGCTGCCTGTCCTGTCGCCCTTGTATGCCAGTTTTTTGGCGCTGGGTGTCTTGTCAGCGGTCGCTGCGTTCAATTTCTGGCTGTGGACGGCCGGGTTGGTTGTGCCGCTGGCGTCGACTTTCATCGTTATTCTCGGGCTTTATGCGCTGAATATGTCTTGGGGGTATTTCGTCGAGTCGCGCAGCAAACGGCAATTTACTGACCTTTTCGGCCAGTACGTGCCGCCAGAGCTGGTCGACGAGATGGCGCGTGATCCGGAACGCTACAGCATGGAGGGCAAGAACGAAGAGTTGACGGTTCTTTTCTCTGATGTGCGTGGTTTTACAACGATCTCCGAAGGGCTTGATCCCAAGGAGTTGACGCGTCTGATGAACGAGTATCTTGGTTCGATGACGCAGGTGGTGCGCAAGAATCGCGGCACGCTCGACAAGTACATCGGTGATGCGATCATGGCTTTCTGGGGTGCGCCGGTCGCCGACGCTAATCATGCGCAAAATGCGGTCAATACGGCGCTTGAAATGCAGAGTGAGCTGCGCAAGCTTGACGAACCGTTCAAAGCGCGTGGCTGGCCGGCGCTGCACATCGGCGTCGGCATCAATACCGGAACGATGACGGTGGGCGACATGGGCTCGCCGGTGCGTAAATCCTATACGGTGATGGGCGACGCAGTGAACCTCGGGTCACGCTTGGAGTCGATCACCAAGCAGTACGGGGTCGGTATTATTGTCAGCGAAACGACAAAAGCGGCGGTCAAAAATATCGTCTATCGTGAACTCGATCGTGTTCGCGTCAAGGGCAAGGATGAGCCGGTCGGGATATTTGAACCGCTTGGTGAGTTGGCTACGCTCGACAAGGCCACGCAGGACGAGCTCAAACTCTGGAATCAGGCCTTACGCCTTTATCGCGCACAGGACTGGGATCAGGCCGAACTGCAACTTTATAATCTGTTGCGCATGAGCCCGGACCGTTATTTGTATCAGTTGTACACCAAGCGCATCGCGCTCCATCGTACCAACCCGCCGGGTGCTGGGTGGGATGGCGTAACAACTTTTGAGACGAAGTGATGCGTGGAGCCCGGTTTTGATGCAGAGGCACCTCACACCACTTTTGTGGTCTGATAAACGAGTGGCTGCCTGAGCAGTCTGCCGGAGGCGGGATGAAAGTCAGAATTCTTGGATGCAGCGGAGGTATCGGAGGGCGCCATCTGCGCACCACCTCGATGCTTGTTGACCACGATATCCTGATCGATGCCGGTACCGGTGTTGCCGATCTTTCGCTCGCCGAACTGGCGATGATCGATCATGTATTCATTACGCATTCGCATCTTGATCACATCGCGTCGCTGCCCTTGATGATTGACTCGATCGCCGACATGCGTGACAAGCCACTGACCGTCTATGCGACCGATTCAACGCTGGAGATTATCAAAAATCATATTTTCAACTGGGCGATCTGGCCGGATTTTTCAGAGATCCCCAACCGGGAAAATCCGGTCATGCAATACAAGGCGATCCGTCTTGGCAACAAGATTCGGCTGGGTGATCGCAGCATTACCGCTCTGCCTGCCGAGCACACCGTGCCGGCGGTGGGCTATCACCTCGATTCAGGTGCCGGAAGTTTTGTCTTTACCGGCGATACAACAAGCAATGACGCCCTTTGGCCGGTGGTCAACAAGATTGCCAATCTGCGGTTTTTAATCATCGAAACCGCTTTTTCGAATCGTGAAAAACGCTTGGCGACGATGTCGAAGCATTTATGCCCCAGCATGCTCGCTGAAGAACTCGCTAAGTTGATGCGTGATGCGGAAATTTATATTACACACCTGAAGCCCGGCCAGATCGAGTTGACGATGAGTGAGATCGAAGAGTGTGCTGGCGATTTCAAACCGAAGATGCTGCAAAACAATCAGGTCTTTGAGTTTTGAACGCACTGATGAGTCGGAAAGAAATACGCATGAAGCAAAAGCCTGTAGATGCAGAAACCCTGCGTCGTTTTGAACCGATCAGCGCGCTTTCCGACCCGCGGTTGAGTGAACTCGCCTGCTTATGCAACGCTGAAAAAGTCGAGCGGGGTCTCGATCCGTTTCGCTTGCGCGGTCCGCAAGGGCAGTCGGTCTACCTGTTGTCCGGGGAGTTGAAAGTAGCCTTTGCCGACGGCTCTTCCAGCGTCCTCGTTGGTGGCAGTGAGGCGTCTGCCTGGCCTCTTGCCAAACAGTCGCTTGCCGTGCTCGGTGCCAAAGCGATCACCGATGTTGAACTGCTGCGCATCGATGATGAAGTGCTCGACATCATGATGACTTGGGATCAACTGACGGCGGGTGTTGAAACACCGGCGCAGGTGCCGGATGCCACTGACTGGCGCATGATGTCCGGTGCTTTTCGTTTGCAGAGTTTGACCGACGGGGCCTTGTCTCGTTTGCCTTCGGCGAGTATCGATGCCTTGTTCCAGCGCTTTGAACGGGTCAAGGAAAAAGCCGGCGAGGTGATCGTTCGTGAGGGCGATGAGGGAGACTACTATTACATCATTGAATCCGGCCACTGTGCGGTAACGCGCAAAGTGGGCGGTGTTGATATGGAACTGGCCGACCTGAAGGCCGGCGATGCTTTTGGCGAGGAAGCATTGGTTGCCGAAAGTGCACGCAATGCAACCGTCCGTATGAAGACGGGCGGTGTTTTGCTGCGGCTGAAAAAAGAGGATTTTATCGAGTTGTTGCGCGAGCCCTTGCTCAAACGCCTGTCGCGGGAGGAGGCCGAGAAGCATGTGGCGGCTGGCGCGGTATGGCTCGATGTGCGTTATCCCTCCGAGTATCAGCGCGATCGTTTGCCGGGTGCCGTCAACGTTCCTCTGAATGAAATCCGTAACGCCATTGGCCTGCTCGACCGCGAGCGGGAATACATCGTTTATTGTCAGAGTGGCCGTCGTAGTTCGGCAGCAGCCTTCCTGCTTTCTCAGCGCGGCTATCGTGCCAGCTGGCTTGAAGAGTGTCTGACGGCAAGTAGCGTTTCCTGAGCGAAATCAAAATGGCAAGCAATCAAAAAATCGAAAACAGCAGCACGGGTGATATGAGTGGTCGTCTGTTGTTTTTCAAGAACCTGCAGACAGTAACTAATAAGATTCATGCGACCAACAACATCGACGAGATCATGCTCGAAATGTCGCAGGATATTTGTGAGCTGTTTAACTGCGATCGTCTGACCATCTACGTACTGAGCGAAGACAAGCAGAGTGTCGTCTCTAAAGTGAAAACCGGGCTCAATTCATTCAAGGATCTGAAGCTGCCGATCTCCGAACAAAGTGTCGCTGGTTATGTTGCAGAGACGCGCAAGGCGGTCAATATTCGCGATGTCTACGATGACGTCGAGTTGAAGAGTTACAGCCCGCGCATGCAGTTTCTCAAGGAAGTTGATAAGCGTACGGGTTACCGGTCAAAACAGATGCTGGTTGCACCGATACTTGATGCGCAGAACGGTGAGTTGCTCGGTGTCGTCCAGTTGATCAACAGTCGTTCGGATGCGCATTTCTCGGCCGTTGCTGAGGAAGGCGTGCAAAGTCTTGCGCAGACGCTGGCCATTGCCTTTACGCAACGGCAGAAACCGCGTCATTCCGTGCGCTCCAAATACGACGGGTTGGTTACTGACGCGATTATTTCGGCCGACGAACTTGATCTGGCACAGCGTTCTGCACGGCGCAAGAGTGTCGATCTCGAAGACGTTCTGATGAAGGAATTTCAGGTCAAGCTGCCCGCTATTGGCGCGGCCTTGTCGAAGTTTTTTGGCGCGGCCTATGAGCCTTTCAAGGGAGATCGCATCAAGCCGATGGATCTTCTGAAAAATCTCAAGCGTGATTACGTCGAGGCCAATCACTGGTTGCCAACTGAAGAGACGCCGGAGGGCGTTGTCGTGATTTCGATGGACCCCGAGCGAATCAAGAGTTCGCGGGTCGTCAACAATATTTTCCCGAAGAGCAAGATTGTCTATCGCGTCACCACCAATCGCGAGTTTGCGCAAACAATCGATCAGTATTTTGGCGCCTTGTCCGATATCGCTTCGGTCGGCGACCTGTTGTCGGATATGGGCGACGAGGAGTCTGGCGATCCGGGCAGTTCCAGTACCGACGAACTCGCCGGCGCCGCAGATAACGAACTGGTTCGATTGGTTAACAAGATCATCATTGAGGCCTATCAGCAGGGCGCCTCGGATATTCACATCGAACCCCGGCCGGGTAAGGAAAAGACACTGATTCGTTTTCGCAAGGACGGTTCTTTGTCGCCCTACATTGAAATCCCCTCGTCGTATCGCAGTGCGCTGATCGCCCGTATCAAGATCATGTGCGACCTCGATATTTCCGAGAAGCGCAAGCCGCAGGACGGTAAGATCAAGTTCAAGAAATGGGGCCCTGTCGATATCGAGCTTCGCGTCGCGACGGTGCCGACGGCGGGTGGCATGGAAGACGTGGTGATGCGTATCCTTGCAGCCGGCGAACCGATTCCGCTCGATGATCTCGGTGTGACGCCGCACAACCTTGAGCGCCTGAAGGCCATCGTCTCCAAGCCCTACGGCCTGTTTTTTGTTTGCGGCCCAACCGGTTCGGGCAAGACAACAACGCTGCATTCGATCCTGAGTTTCATCAACAAGCCGGAAACCAAGATCTGGACTGCCGAAGATCCTGTGGAAATCACTCAGAAGGGTTTGCGTCAGGTGCAGGTGAACAAAAAGGCCGGGCTCGATTTTGCAACGGTGATGCGTTCCTTCCTGCGCGCCGATCCGGATGTGATCATGGTCGGCGAAATGCGTGACAAGGAAACCGTCTCGATCGGTATCGAAGCGTCTCTCACAGGCCACCTGGTGTTTGCCACCCTGCACACCAACAGCGCACCGGAGTCGATCAACCGGCTGCTCGACATGGGCATGGACCCTTTCAACTTTGCCGATGCGTTGCTCGGCATTCTGGCGCAACGTCTTGCCAAGCGACTGTGCAAGTCGTGCAAGGAGGCCTACCAGCCGGAGCCGGAGGAGATCAAACAACTGGTCGCGGCCTATTGCGAAGACATGGTCAATACCGATAACTGGAAGAAAGACCCGAAGGCTGCAGCCACTGCCGTGCACGCCGAATGGCTCAAGCATTATGGCAAAGATGGAAAGTTCAAACTCTATCGTGCAAAGGGCTGTGATGCCTGTGGCGGTAGCGGTTACAAGGGGCGCGTCGGTTTGCATGAGTTGCTTGCGGGTACCGACCCGCTGAAGAAGCAGATTCAGGAACACGCCCGCGTTGCCGAATTGTTCGCCACTGCGCTCAATGAGGGGATGCGCACCCTTAAGATGGATGGCATTGAAAAGGTCATGTCCGGCATTACGGATATGAAGCAGGTTCGGTCGGTCTGCATCAAGTAGGAGGGCGAATTGTGGATAAGGCTGACAATCTGTTTCAACGACTGGAACAACTCAATACAATTGGCGCGGCCTTGTCGAGCGAGCGCAATATTGATCGTCTGCTCGAAAACATACTGCTCGCCGCGAAAGCGATTACTCACGCCGATGGCGGAACGCTGTATCGGGTGAGTGAGGACCGGCAGTCTTTGCGCTTCGAAATTGTTCGTACCGACTCGCTGAATATTGCCTACGGGGGTACCACCGGCGAGCCGATCTCGGTCAAGTTTCCCAATTTACCGCTCTATCGCGAAGATGGTGAACCGAACAATTCGATGATCGCCGCCTACTCGGCGATTCATGCGGAAAGCGTCAATATTGCCGATGCCTATACGGAGAAGGGTTTCGATTTTTCCGGTACGCGCAAGTTCGACCAGATGACAGGTTATCGCTCGCAGTCCTTCCTCTCCGTGCCGATGAAGAACCACGAGAACGAAATCATCGGTGTGCTGCAACTGATCAACGCCATCGACCCGGAAAGTGGCGAAGTGCGCGTGTTCTCCAATGCCGATCAGCGACTTGCAGAATCGCTGGCCTCGCAAGCCGCTATCGCGCTGACCAATCGCCAACTCATCAGCCAACTGGAAGAGCTTTTCGAATCCTTCATTCACCTGATCAACTTGGCGATTGACGAAAAATCGCCCTATACCGGCGGCCACTGTCAGCGCGTGCCATCGCTCACCATGATGCTGGCCGAAGCGGCCGATGCAACAAGTGAGGGCCCACTCTCCAGTTTCTCGATGACCGACAAGGATCGCTACGAACTGAAGATCGCCGGTCTGCTGCACGACTGCGGCAAAGTCACAACGCCGGTGCACGTCGTCGACAAGGCCACCAAGCTGCAAACCATCTTTGATCGCATCCAGATGATCGACACGCGCTTTGAAGTGCTCAAGCGTGATGCCGAAATTGCCATGCTGCGTAACGTGCTCGCTGGCGAAGATCGGGTATTGGCTGAGCGCAGCTTGCAGGATCAGATACGCGGCATGGATGAAGACCGTGACTTCCTCCGGCGCGCCAATGTTGGTGGCGAAGCGATGAAGCCCGAAGACCAGGAACGCGTGCGGTCTATTTCAAGGAAATACCGCTGGCGCAATACGGAAGGACGTGAAGTCGAGTTTCTCACCGGCGAAGAAGTGGAGAACCTGAGTATTCGTGCCGGAACGCT
>JBIJCY010000248.1:0-4693 GCA_044344385.1 Rhodocyclaceae bacterium
GCACTTCCGCGTTTGGCGAGACGAAATAGGCGCTGGCAGAGTCTTTGTTGATATTCAGCGATATTTCTATCGGCCCCATTTGCGGCGGATTGAGCGTGATCTGTGCGAATTTTTGGTCGTTGCTCGTTAGCCAGACTACTTTCTGGGCGAAATCACCTGGCCAGGAGGCGTCGCGGAGCGGGGTATCTACCCGGTGCGAGGTGTTTTGGATGAGGGCTGCATTGTTTGATGGGGGCGTTGCAGCCAAAACAGGTAGTGCGCCGGACTCGTTCGGACGGATGGGGGCAGCGAGTGCGTCCGTCTTCGGTTCAACGAAGCCGGGCACGGCAAATTTTGCCGCTTTTTCGTCAATTTCAAGCGGGAGGGGCTGGCCGGCTTGTGCTTTGCTGTCGGCAGCAAACACGGTTTCCGGGCGTGCAGCCTGTGACTGCATTGGTGCGTCGGTTGGTAAAAATGCTGACGCTTTCTTCTTGTCGCCAACGAGAAGGATGACGTCAGCCACTTCGTTTACAGCAATTTCGTCAGTTGGCACTGCGCGATCCTGTGGCGTTTGAGGAATGCCGAGTGCGGCAAGCAGCATGGCCGCATCCTGAGGGCTGGCAGTGGTGTTTGTGATTTCCGGGGCAATGGCCGTCGTATCAAGACTCTCGGCGGCGTTGCCAGAGATGTCTTGTGGCAGATCTGCGCCGACAGCGAGTTGACCAAGCAACAGGCCGGCAAAATCAGCGCCGGCTAAGGGGGTGTCCGTTGCCGCAGCACGGTCGGTGCTGGCGACCTGAGTAGGCGGTTTGGCCAGAATGTGGGCAATGGCTATGGTCATCATCGTTCCTGGAAGGCAAGTGTTGCCAACCATCGAGCAAACATCGTGCCAATGCCGTCAGCAAATCATTCCTTGCCGTCTTTGCTGCGTGAGGCGAACTCATCCTGGATTTTTTGTTCACGTCGAACCTCCAGTTCGAGTTCGCTGGTTTTGTGGCGTTGCGAAAGCGTATCGAAGGCTTTCAGTTTGACGCGTTGTTGTTGCCAGTGCGCTTGTCCAGCGATGGTGTTTCGTTCCTGTAAGCCAACTGTTTTTCCTTGTTGAGCAATGGCTTCGTCAAGCCGGCAGAGAAATTCCTGGTAATTGTGCCATTCGCGTTGGGAAACTCCGTTCTGGGCCGCCTGCAGGAAGCGGGAGGCGTATTCGTTACGGTACTCCTGCAACATCTGAAATTTGCTTTTCGCATCTTTTTCATTGGCGATCAGATTTGCAAGCCGACGCGTCGCCTCGTCAGTGCGGCTTTGCATCAACTCAAGAATCGGTTGGAGAGAGAAAGGCTTCATGACCGTGTGAGGAGGTGAGCGTTATTTTAGTGTGATGAAAGCACGGGCTATTTATCTGTATCGATGGGCTGGGCGGTCGCGCCAAAGAGCATGTGCAGATGGTGTACGCTGCTATTGAAGTTGGCGGGCTGGGTGAGGTCTTGCTGCAGGAAGTGCTCAAACTGCGGATAAAGTGCGATTGCCTGATCGAGCACTGTGTCGGACCCGGCAACATAGGCGCCAACGCTGATCAAGTCACGGGATCGTTGGTAACGTGAGTAAAGTTGTTTGAAGCGACGAATCTGATCGAGGTGGCCTGGTTTGATCAGGTTGACCATGGCGCGTGAGATTGATTGTTCAATGTCGATGGCCGGGTAGTGCCCGGCGTCGGCAAGCGAGCGTGAGAGTACGACGTGACCATCAAGAATCGCTCGAGCAGCGTCGGCAATGGGGTCCTGCTGGTCGTCGCCTTCAACAAGTACCGTGTAGAAGGCGGTAATCGAACCGCCGCCATCGACGCCGTTGCCCGCGCGTTCCACGAGTTGAGGTAGTCGCGCGAAAACGGACGGTGGGTAACCGCGCGTTACTGGCGGCTCGCCAATGGCCAGCGCAATTTCGCGTTGGGCCATTGCGTAACGAGTCAGCGAATCCATGATCAGCAGCACATGCTTTCCCTGGTCGCGGAAGTGTTCGGCGATGGATGTGGCGTAGGCAGCGCCTTGCAGTCGCATCAGCGGGCTGACGTCGGCCGGTGCGGCAACAACAACGGAGCGGCGCATGCCTTCTTCGCCGAGAATTTGCTCGATGAACTCCTTTACTTCGCGGCCCCGTTCGCCGATCAGTCCGACGACAATAACTTCAGCCTCGGTGTAGCGCGCCATCATGCCGAGCAAAACGCTCTTGCCGACGCCCGATCCGGCAAAAAGGCCCATGCGTTGCCCCCGGCCGACAGTGAGCAATGAATTGATGGCGCGGATGCCGACATCGAGCGATTGCGTGATGGGCGCGCGCGACATCGGATTTATTGGCCGGCTTTGCAGAGGGCGTGTGACCGTATTGTTGATTGCTCCGAGTTGGTCGAGTGGGCGCCCCGCACCGTCCAGAACTCGGCCGAGCAAAGTGTCACCGACGGGGAGAAGTTTGGCGCGATCGATCGCGCGTCGGCGAGCCGGGCGCGCTTGGCTGACTTGTGGCGGCAAGGATGCGGCTTCCAGCGCGATGATTCTTGCCCCGGGCGAGAGCCCGTAGACATCCTCGGAGGGCATCAGGAATAGCCGTTCGCCGTTAAAGCCGACAACCTCGGCTTCGATGGGTGAGCCGCCAACGGGCAGTATCTGGCATGAACTGCCCAGTGGCAATTTCAAACCGGAAGCCTCCATGACAAGGCCGTTGATACGTGTCAGATGGCCGCTGGAGAGCAGCGGGTTGGCTTGGCTGGCGGCATCCTCGCAGTTGCCGAGAAAGTCGCGCCAGCGTGTGATGTGCTCAAGTGGTTTGATATCGCTCATGAGCCGAGGTTCTTCAGGGTTGCGCGTCCAGCCATTCCTGGCTAATGCCGATCGCCTCGATGACCCGCCGCCAGCGCGTTGCAAGCGTCGCATCCACTTCGCTGGCGCCGATTTCAGCACGGCATCCGCCGGCCTCCAGTCGGCCATCTTCAATAATTCGCCAGTTGTTGTGCGAAAGATGTTCGCCAAGATGTGTGCGGATCAGCGCCGCATCATCCGGGTGGACAAAAAGCGTGGGATGGCCGTGGTGTGGCGAGAGCGCGGCAACTGCTTCGCGGACCACCGGCAACAATAACTCTGGTTTGACACGCAGGCTTTGGCGCAGCACTTGGCTGGCGATTTCAATGGATACCGCTAGGAGTTGTTCGGCGACGTTCTGGTCAATACCTTGTAGTGATTGTTGAAGATTTTCAAGCAGGGTGTTGATCTGCACTGCTTCAATTCGTGCCTGTTCAATCCCGGTTTCGTAACCGGCCGCATAACCCGACTCGTGTGCCTCGGTGTAGATTCGCTCGACTTCTTCGGCAGTTGCCAGTGTGACGGGAGGCGGTTGATCTGCCGGGCTGTCTGCCGTACTGGTGGGTGGATCGGGTTGCGTGACGACTGGAGGAAGCTCTCCTGTTTCGTCGAATGCGGCAAGCTCCCAGCGCTGGTAAGCGGTAAGCGTCTCTTTGGAGATGAAGCCGGTCATGACAGCCCGCCGTTCAAATCATCTCTTCGCCGCCGGCGCCACCGAGGACGATCTGGCCCTCGTCGGCCAGACGGCGGACAATCTTGAGGATTTCTTTCTGCTCTCCTTCAACTTCCGACAGGCGTACCGGACCGCGCGATTCCAGGTCTTCGCGCAACATTTCGGCAGCACGTTGCGACATGTTCTTGAAAATCTTTTCGCGCAGCGGTTCGGTCGCGCCTTTCAGGGCGAGGATCAGCGAATCGGATTGAATCTCGCGCAGCAGCAGTTGGATACCGCGATCGTCGATGTCGAGGAGGTTTTCAAAGACGAACATTTCGTCGAGAATTTTTTGCGCGAGTTCGGGGTCGTATTCGCGGATTGAATCAACGACCGAAGTTTCGTTTGCTGTGCCGATGAAGTTGAGAATTTCGGCGACCGTGCGCACGCCGCCCATGGCCGCCTTTTTGATGTTGGCCGAGCCGGAGAGCAGGCGCAGCATTACGTCGTTGAGTTCCTTCAGCGCGGAAGGTTGGATACCTTCAAGGGTGGCGATACGCAATACGACATCGTTGCGCAGGCGTTCGCTGAAATAGTTGAGAATTTCGCTGCCCTGGTCGGGTTCAAGGTGTACGAGAATTGTGGCAACGATTTGCGGATGTTCGTTTTTGATGAGATCGGCCACCGTCGGCGCGTCCATCCACTTCAGACCCTCGATACCGGCGGTGTCACCTCCCTGGAGAATGCGCGAGATGAGATTTGATGCCTTGTCGTCGCCGAGTGCTTTGGTTAGTACCGAGCGGATGTAAGCATCCGTGTCTACGTGGACGGCCGTCGCTTCCCGTGCGGTTGACTGAAATTCGGAGAGCACTTCCTCGACCCGGGTGCGCGGCACGGACTTAAGCAAAGCCATTGCGTGGCCGAGTTTTTGAACTTCCTTCGGGCCGAGTTGCTTGAGTACTTCCGCGGCATGCTCCTCACCGAGTGAAAGCAGCAGAATTGCACTTTTTTCGACCCCGTCCTCAGCTGGCATTGGAGCTTGTCCAGTCCTTGATTATGTTGGCGACAATTTTCGGGTCTTGCTGAGCCACATCTCGCGCCTGTTCGATTTTTTTCTCCAGCGTTGCGGCAGGGGAGGGCCCCAGATCCTCTTCATCGTCGGCGACAATGTTCAAGTTGCTGCCGAGATGTTTTGGTGAGACTTTGGGTAGTG
>JBIJCY010000033.1:0-15634 GCA_044344385.1 Rhodocyclaceae bacterium
TTGCGCGACGACGCCTTGCGTATCAGGTTGGCGCCGGGGCGCAAAGCGCGCGAGAACGATGCTGTTTCCTTCGTCGAGCGCAAAGCCGTCAACGATATCCGCAGCACACTTGGCGACCTCCTCGGCGTTGACGATCTCTACGCCCTCGACCGCTTCGATCTGGAGGCACGAACCACGCTGGATGCCGAAGCGCAGGCCAAGGTTACGGCCTACCTCGGCCGTCTCGCCAAAGCGGATTACCTCACCTGCGCCGGCTTCAGAGAACGTCGCATGCTCGACCGTGGTGATCCGGCGGGGGTCAATTACAGCTTTACCATTTACGAAAAGACGCCGCTTGGCAACCTGCTGCGCGTTCAGGCCGACAACCTCAACCAGCCTCTCGACATCAACGCCGGAACCAAGCTCGACCTGGGTTCGAGCGCCAAGTTCCGGACGCTGGTTTCCTACCTTGGCGTTATCGCCGATCTGCACAAGCGCTACGCCGGCCTCGACACGAAAGAGCTGGCCGAAATTCGCGGCAAAACCGGCGACCGGCTAAGCAACTGGGCGGTCGCCTATCTGCGCGGCAGCGAAGATCGCAGCCTGACGCTGATGCTCGAAGCGGCCATGGAACGGCACTATTCGGCGAGTCCGCAAGAGACCTTTTTCACGGGTGGCGGGGTGCATCGTTTTTCCAACTTCAAGCACGAAGATGACGGAAAAAATCCGAGCGTCGCCGAAGCGCTTGAGCAATCAGTGAATCTCGTCTTCGTACGGATCATGCATGACGTTGTGCATTACCACGCTTATGAAGCCACCGATGCGCCGGCGCGCTCGCTGCGTGACGAGAACGATGCAGCAGCGCGACAGGACTTCCTAAACCGTTTCGCCGAACGTGAAGGCATTGGTTTCCTGCGCACCTTTTGGCACAAATACCGCGACGTCGCGCCACAGGAGCGCCTCGACGTATTGGCTGATTCGGTACCGGCGCGACCCGCACCACTGGCGGCCGTGTTTCTCGGCGTGCAGCCGGCAAGCGACTTCGCCGCCTTCCAGGCCTTCATGCGCGAACGCCTTGGCGACCGGGCTGGCACCGATGCCGGCCTGCGCCGTCTCTACAACAACCACGCAACGCGCAATTACAACCTGGCTGACCAGGGTTATCTTGCACACATCCACCCGCTTGAGCTATGGCTCGTTCGCCACCTGCGCACGCAGCCCGATGCCGGATTGCAAGCCGTGGTTGCAGCGAGCGTTGCCGAACGCCGCGCAGCCTCGCAGTGGTTGTTTGCCAGCCGCTTCCGTCATGCCCAGCAAGTGCGCATCGACATCATTGTCGAGGTTGCGGCATTTGAACGTATCGCCGCTGAATGGCGCCGTCTGGGTTACCCCTTCGAACATCTGGTGCCCTCGCTGGCGACCTCGATTGGCAGTTCGGCGGATCGCCCGGCGGCACTCGCTGAACTGATGGGCATCATCGTCAACGATGGCGTGCGACGCCCCACGGTACGCATCGACCAACTGCATTTCGCCGCGGCAACACCGTTTGACACCCAGCTTGAGCGCCGCGTTGACGCGGGAGAACAGGTGTTACCGATCGAAATTGCGCAAGTTGCCCGGCGCGCTTTATTGCGCGTCGTCGATAGCGGCACCGCAAGACGTGTCAAAGGCACTTACCGCGACGGCGACGGCAAGCCGATTCCAGTCGGGGGCAAAACAGGGACCGGTGACCATCGCTTTCAGGTGGTTGGCGGCGACGGGACGGTAAAAAGCTCGCGCGTGATGAACCGTGCAGCAACCTTCGCCTTCTACATTGGCGAGCGCTTCTACGGCGTAGTGACCGCCTTCGTTCCGGGGGCGAAAGCGGCCAACTACGATTTTACGTCGGCCCTGCCCGTTCAGATCCTCAAGGAACTACAGCCCGCGCTGCTTCCCCTGACTGGCGGAAAAGAGATCGCCTCGAAACACTGCACCGAAACGCCCAAGCGCCGCGAGGAGCTTAGCGACGATCATGCAACCAAGGCTGCCAAAGTCGGGGGGTGAGTCGATGGGCGGCCGGCGAAAGGAGTGAGCGCATGTTTTCCATCTACGGGCTGAGTGGCCCGGTCTTCCACGGGACGCTGGAGGAGCTTGGCCGGATACCGCAAGTGATGCGGCGCAGGCCTGTGCGTACGGTTGATCGCATCGGCGAGGATTTTGCTGCGCAACTGAGTACGGCAATTCCTTCAGAAGCTCACGCCCACGCACCGGCGGAGGCGGCAGTAGATGCCTATAAAGAGATGCTGCAAATTGATCAGGAGCGTGGTCCGCTCTATCACGCCGATCAAATCATGCAACGCGAGGTGATTACCCTTGCGGCGAGTGACAACGTAGAACACGCCTGGCATATACTGATCGAACATGGCATTCATCAGGCGCCGGTGCTCGGTGCGGGGCGTCGTCTGGTCGGCATCGTCAGCGAACGCAATTTACTGACCACCTTCAACGTCGAGCACGGACGCGTACGCGACGTACTCGCCAGAAGCGTGAGCGATGTAATGACCACGCCCGTCGTCAGCGCCGACCCAGTGACGGATATCCGGCGCATTGCCGAAGTAATGCTGATGCATGGCGTCGATGGCGTACCGGTTGTCAATGACGCTGAAGCGCTGGTCGGATTTATCTCGCGCAGCGACCTGCTGCGCGCCGTGATTACCGACCCGCCATTGAGCCTGTGGAGATAAGCCAATGAGCAGTGGCGGATGGAGTTGCCCGCATGAAGTGAGCGGCAAATGTAGCAAGGTGAACAATCTGCCTTGCGATCCGGGCATGAAGGGCTGCGAATTGCATGGCCGCTACTCTTTTTTCAACGACGACAAGAACGAACGTCTGCGGCAGAAACTGGCGCGTAAAGAAGACTCGGATCAAAACAGTGACACCTCCGATTTCCCCGAAATATAGCGCCTGAAATATGGGATTTCCGGATTGTCCGGTGGACGAATTCGAATTCAGCAGCCCGTAGCGCATCCAGTCTTTGCCAGGTCCAGACTGAATGCGAACCTACAGCTTTTCAAGCCATCCGACGGCAGGCGACCCTCAGCCGACATCCGCGGCCCTGAATTCGTCGCCCCAAAACAGGCTGAACCACTACCACGGCGAGCCGGTACATGAAATCTCGTAGAGATATCAACAGGGGCATCGTGCCGTCTTCATCTGTGCCGACTCCCTGCCGGCGAACAATTGTGCCCGCTTGCCGGACAGAAACGTGCAGGTGTCTGCACCGCTGGCGGCATGTTCGTCAGCACCCGCGGCCGACCCGGCGCCGCCATGAAAGCAAGACGCCCCGCAGGTGGCGGGCATTCATGGGGCAGGCCCTGAAGGAGGATCAGGATCAGGCGCGGCGGCGGGCCAGTGCAGCCCCGGCGAGCGCTAGGCCGATCAGCGCCAGCGAACCCGGTTCCGGCACCTTGTTGCCCTGAGATGCAGAGAAACTGAAGTTGTCCAGGATTGGCAGAACGCGGAACGGGAATGTGGTGTTATTCATCGTGATGGTGATCGCATTGAAAGCCGTGTCCGAAGACACACCGAAAAACGTGCGCGTGGGGCGCTGCGCCGTGCTGACAGCGTAATTGGTACCGTCCACGTCCAGGTTGAACAACTGCCCTGCGGTCGCGTCGGCATTGAAGTCGGCTTCGGCCATCAGGTCTAGGCCGAAGCTAAACGTGGTGCCGGGCAGGGTGATCACGACGTTTCCGTTTTCATTCACCGAACCGAATAGCAGCGAAGCGCCCGACCCCCAGTTGTAGGAAGGGTTGACTGCGTTCACGTCGACCACGTAAAGGTAAGAGGACAGCGGGGCGGCAAAGGTCACGCCGCCGAGGGACAGGCCGGTCCCGCCATAGTAGGTGAAGGACGGCGTGGTGTTCTGAGCTTCGAAGGTTAGCGTGGTCTGACCGGAGACGGCAGAATTGAACACGGTGCGATCGTTGTAGGTCACGACTGCCGCCTGCGCGTTTAAGGCGCTGCCCAGCGCAACGGCGGTGAGTGCAAATGCAATCTTGGAAATGAGTGCCATGGTCGGTTCTCCAGATGGATTAAGTATGAGGCGCGCAGCATTGGCACACACGGATAGAGTTAAGCAACATATATACCATTAATGGTTGCGCTTTATAAATCAATGATTTACAAATTGTTACTGGTCTTTTGCATGGCCATATGTAAAAAAAGTCGACACGAGAAGCACGCACTTGGTTGTGCGATAGCAGTCGTTTCTGGTTACTGTCCAGGTCGATGGCCGGGACGCCGCGGTGCTTGGCCGCCTGCATGATGCCGGCACTGGTGGTTCCAGCGGCTGCAACTTCCACGTCTATGCACTGCGCGATCTGCACCTTGGTTAGATCGGCGCCGCGTGTCGGGTATATCCTGGCGGCTTTGTTCGCGTCGGCCGTCACGCAGCCGCTGTTGACTCTTGGGCTGACGTACTTCTCACCCTATTCGATCGCTGTGCGCCCGACTCGTTGTGATCACCTTGCCGCTGTTTCCGGTGCGATGTCGACGTGAGGAGCCGAGAAGCCGTCCGTCGCCACCGTCAGCTCTTGGCCGGACACTGCCTGATGACGATCGCATACGCCTATCTATCGAACTGGTCAGTGGTTCGGTGATTCGATCCAGCTCTCAATGGTCAGACATGGGTATCTGGCAAAGTCTTTTTCGTTGTTGGTCACTATGGTCAGATGAAGCGATACCGCATGTGCAGCAATTAATTTATCGAGGGCATCTTTCCTGGTGCCGTCGCGGGTTGCCATACGAATCGGACCATAGGCCACGCCGGCAGCAGCACCAAACGGAATTACCAGAATATCCTCCACCAAGCTAGCGAGGTTGATACGCTCTTTTTCTGGATTTTGCGAGGCGGCAACGCCATATTCCAGTTCTGCATACGTGATTGATGACATCACTACGTCGCCGACATAGCACTGAGCAAAGCGCCGGGCAACTTCTTCTGGCTGATTCTTCATCAGGTAAATGCACATATTGGTATCAAGCATGTAGCGAGGCATTACAGCGAGTCTCTTTCGGCTTGCTCCTGATCCCCGCGACCTTCAGCCATGAAGTCCGTCGAAAATTTGGCGAACTTGGTCAGCACACCAGACAACGAGCGCCGAGCGGGGCGAATGCGGATTTCATCCCCTTCCCGTTCGATCTCCAGATCCATATCCATGCGCTCATAGGCAATATCAGCCGGGATGCGAACAGCCTGCGAGTTGCCATTCTTGAAAGATTTGGTAGTGTGCATTGCCAACCTCGTTGTGGATGTACGGAGTATGTACACTAGCCGGGTTTTGGGGAAATGTAAATACGCGGATGTACGTTTTCTGGCGTTTGTGGCAAAAAGAACGGCAGCCTACTCAAGCGGCGCGCCTCAAGGCAGCGTAGCTATCAATTTGCTTGCCGGGTACCGGACATTCAGCAGGGGCCGAGTGCGTCCTAACTATTAAAATTGGATGGCTGCCTCGACCGGCAGGTAATGGCCGTTATGCAGAGCTCTGCATAACGGCCGGCTGCTGCCCAATGTCATATCACACTCACTGACCGCTATCACGGAGACTCCGTTCAACAACGAGCACAACCTCGGAGTGAGCTATCCATCTCGAATGCCATTCCCTGCTCAAGCGAGTAACAGGTCAAAAACTGCAGCCCATCGAGCAATCCGGAACCCCTAAAATGAAACGCGGCGTAATGCCGGAGGCACGCGCCGCGTCTGCTGCAAACACCGGTTTCAGGTCTTGGGTTTTGACGGAGTGCTCATTTCACCCTTGCCATCCTTCGCTTTCTCGCCCGGACAGGCCAAAGCAGACACACTCACAAGCGCCAGCGCCAAAGCCATCAAGCCGGCGATAAATTTCCTCATAAGCTTCTCCTCGTTGCAGCCAACATCGGCACTGACCACTCTAGGCCGAAGCAAAGCGAAATTCAACCCCGTTCGCGACGCTGTTTTTCGTTGCCTGAATAAAGCAAGACGGCGCAGCCTGCAAATCAGCCCCCGACTTCTGTTAACATCCGCCACATCAAATTGCTGGCGAGACGAATGATGCGGCTGGACGACGAAAATGAAAGCAGCAACGTGGAAGATAGACGCGGCGATAGCAGCGGCGGCATTGGCCGTGGCGGACTTGGCATTGGCGGGGTCGTTCTGGCGCTGGCTGCAAGCTACTTTCTCGGCATTGACCCTTCGGTGCTTCTTGGCCTGGTCTCCAACACGACCAGCCATGCCCCGCAGGCGACTGCAGCACATAAGCCGCCGGCCAACGACGAGATGGCGCGTTTCGTCTCAAAGGTGCTGGGCAGTACCGAAACAACCTGGCACGCCGTGTTTCGTGAAGGCGGCGCGACCTATCAGGAACCAAAGCTGGTGCTATTCACCGGCTCGACACCCACTGCCTGTGGCACCGGCCAGACGGCAATGGGCCCTTTTTATTGCCCGTCGGATCAAAAGGTTTATATCGACCTCGCTTTTTACCGCGACCTGAAAGAACGCTTTCACGCGCCCGGTGAGTTTGCCGAAGCCTACGTGATCGCCCACGAAGTCGGTCACCACGTGCAGAACCTGCTCGGCATTTCGGCTAAGGTACATACTGCGCAACAGCGGGCCGGCAACGCGGCAAAAGCGAATGCACTGTCCGTCCGGCTTGAACTACAGGCCGATTGCTTTGCTGGCCTCTGGGGCCATCGCGCCGACAGCATGAAGCACATCATCCAGCCCGGCGATGTCGAGCAGGCGTTGACTGCCGCGTCGGCCATCGGCGATGACCGGCTGCAGAAACAGGCACGCGGCTATGCGGTTCCTGAATCGTTTACCCATGGCTCCTCCGAGCAGCGCGTACGCTGGTTCAAGCGTGGCATGGAGAGCGGCGACATGCGCCAGTGCGATACCTTCAAAGCAGCGACGCTCTGAGATGCGCAAGGCGCCAAATCTTGTTGCCACATTTCTTTTTCGCACGCTCACGCTGCTTACTCTGGCAATACCCGCGCCCTCGCATGCCGGGTTACCGCAATCGTCAAACGTTCCCGGCGGCGTCGCGCTGGTTCCTCTCGGCCCGCTTGCCTCAAGCAGCACTGCGCCGCAGGCGTGGCTTCGCGAACAGCCGGTTCTCGTCACGGCCGATGCTGATCGCTGGGTCGCGGTGGTTGGCCTGGCACTGGACACACCCGCCGGCTCGCATGAATTACGCGTTAAATCAGGGGGTGAAACAAAGACCCTGCACTTTGCGGTCAACGCCAAACACTACCCGGAGCAACGCATCACGCTAAAAGATGCGGGAAAGGTTCAGCTTTCGGCCGTCGACGAGGCGCGTGCGGGTCGGGAAGTGGCCGCCATCCAGGAGTTGAAGCGCCACTGGCGCGTAGCACCGGATACCGACCCGGGCTTTTTGCTGCCGGCCGAAGGTCGCCTGGCCGGGCGTTTCGGCCTGCGCCGTTTCTTTAACGGCGAGCCGCGTTCGCCGCATGTTGGCCTCGACGTTGCGGTGGCCCGTGGCACACCGATCAAGAGCAGTGCACTCGGCAACGTGCTGGCCATTGACGACTATTTTTTCAACGGTAAAACAGTTTTTGTCGACCACGGCAACGGGCTGATTACCATGTATTGCCACCTTGATCGAATTGACGTGCAGTCCGGCGAAACGGTGGCCAAAGGACAGCGCCTCGGGCTTTCGGGCAGCACGGGCCGCGCCACCGGCCCACACCTGCACTGGAGCGTGGTGCTTAACGGGGCAATGGTCGATCCGGAATTGTTTATTCCGGCAAAGCATCACCGGAAATAGGTCGCTTTAAAAACGCTCGTCTTCGCGCAGGAAGCGCCACTGGCCCAAAGGCAGATCGCCTAGCTTGATGCCGCCAATACGCACGCGCTTAAGGCCAACGACGTGCAGCCCGACCAATTCACACATGCGCCGAATCTGCCGCTTGCGACCTTCGCGCAGCACGAAACGCAGCTGATCTTCATTCAACCACTCGACTTTCGCCGGCTTGAGTTTTTTGTCATCAAGACTTAGCCCGTGATTCAACAAAGCCAGGCCCGCCGCATCAAGCCGGCCTTCAACGCGCACCAGATATTCCTTATCGACCTGCGAATCCTCGCCGATCAATTGCCTTGCGACGCGCCCGTCCTGCGTGAGAACGAGCAGCCCGGTTGAGTCGATATCGAGCCGACCCGCCGGTGCCAGACCCTTCAGGTGACGCGGATGAAACAGCGGCGTATCTGCCGTAGCGAACTGGGTTTCCGGCTGGATCAAGGTCACCGCTGGCGTAAAACCCGGCTCCGGCTGGCCTGAAACGTAACCCACCGGTTTGTGCAGCAGGATCGTCATCTGCCACGTTTGCTGAATTTGTGCTTCGCGGGCCAAAGTAATGACGACGGAAGGATCGGCACGTGTACCGAGTTCGGTCATCCGTTTCCCATCGACAAAGACCCAACCGCGCTCGATATAGCCGTCCGCATCACGCCGCGAACACAGCCCGCGCTCGGCCATCAGCTTGGAGATACGCACACCACTTGGCGCCACGCCATTCGCTGCGACCGGCGTTGACGGCGGCTTGCGTACCATTAACGGCACTTTCGCGGTTACCGGCGCCCGCGATGGCGTGCCGCGCGGCTTTTCCTGCTGCGCCCTCGCTTTTGCTGCGTATGCGGCATTGACCTGCGCAACGTCGGCGGCCGTCTTGCGCTTTGGCGCGCCACCGCGCACCGGTCGCCGACCGGCACCGGGGAGCGCTTCATCACTCTGCACCTTGGGCGGCAAGCCCAGAGGCTTGCGCGGCGTCTCGGCCATTGATCAGCGAACGTCGAGCAGTTCGACTTCAAACACCAATGTGGCGTTCGGCGGGATCACAC
Source organism: Rhodocyclaceae bacterium (assembly GCA_044344385.1). GTDB lineage: Bacteria > Pseudomonadota > Gammaproteobacteria > Burkholderiales > Rhodocyclaceae > CAJBIL01. The sequence goes on from JBIJCY010000033.1 coordinate 8,852, forward strand.
CACCCGCACCACGCGCACCGTAACCAAGCTCAGGCGGGATGGTCAGCTTGCGCACACCACCGACCTGCATACCTTGCACGCCTTCATCCCAGCCGGCGATCACGTTGCGCTGTCCAAGTGGAAAAATAAAGGGGTCATTGCGGTCCTTGCTGGAATCAAACTTGGTGCCGTTGGTCAGCCAACCCGTGTAGTGGACGATCACTTCCTGGCCTGCCGTGGCAGTAGCGCCCGTACCGACCGTAATCTCTTCAATCTGCAGACCGGTTGGCGTAGTGGTGATGGACATCGTCGTTCCTTTGTATTAAAAGGCGAAGTTTAGACTAGTGCCAGCAGTTGAGTCTATGGTGCTAGTGCCAGCCCTTGGTTGTATGGTGCTAACGCAGCACGTTCGGCAAAGCGCCTTTTGTTTATCGAAGTATCCGTAACTATTTGCATCATGGGAAATGAATGATATTGTTCAGGTTGTCTGACAACATCACCATCGGCAGCACTCTTTTCATGGAGCGAGACAATGAAAATGCAGAGATCAAACATCATTCGCCACCAACGTTCAATCGTTGCGACCTTCGTTCTGGCCAGCTTCAGTCTCTGTGCAACGGCAGGTGACACGATAAAAATCGGGGTGTCTTGTCCGTTCACCGGCGGTTCGGCCGACATGGGGATCAGCGTGCGCAACGGAATCCGCCTCGCGGTTGAAGAAATGAATTCATGGGCAGGTGGGGTGGCCGGCAAGAAAATTGAACTCGTCGAACGTGACGATCAGGGCAATCCGGATACCGGAAAAAAAATCGCTGAGGAATTGGTCGGCAAGGAAAAAGTTTCAGCAACCATCGGAGCATGCAATACCGGTGTCGGCATGGCAATGCTGGAAACTTATCAAAATGCCAAGGTGCCGCTGATTGTTCCGGTCGCTACCGGAACGCCATTGACCAAAAAATTCGCCACGGCTCCCGAACACTATATTTTCCGCGTCTCTCCGCGCGATGAAGTGCAGGCGCCGTTCATCGTCGCCGAGGCGATAAAACGCGGCTTCAAAAAGATCGCTCTTTTTGCTGACACCACTGGTTATGGTGAAGCCGGCAAGAACGATGTCGAAAAAGCGCTCGCTGCGCAAAACATGACGGCCGTATCAGTCCAGCGCTTCGCGCTCGGTGTAAAGGATCTGTCAGAACAGGTCAATCTGGCCAAAGCAGCGGGTGCAGACGTTGTGATCAGCTACACCGTTGGCCCGGAAGCCGCCATACTGGCAAAGAGCATCGCCAAACAAAAATGGAATGTGCAAATCATTGGCAGTTGGCCGCTCTCATGGCGCAACTTCATCGACCCCGCGGGCGAATCTGCGGAGGGCGCACTGGTGGCGGTTTCCTTCATTCAGCAAGCGAGCTTCCAGCGTCGCAATGCATTTATTTCCGCCTACCAGCAAAAATACAATAGCCCGATCATTCCGGCCCCGATGGCGGCAGCACAGGGTTATGACGCGATGTCGATTCTCTTCTACGCCATTCATCAGGCACAGAGCGACGACCCGGAAAAAATCAAGGCCGCGCTGGAAAACCTTCAGCGCCAGGTATCGGGCGTCATCACGACCTACGACAAGCCCTTCTCAAAAACCGACCACGATGCATTGAGCGGCAACATGCTGGTCATGGGTGTTGTGCGCAAGGGCCAAATCGATTATGCCTACAAACAGGATGCACAGAAGAGCTTTGTCGTTCAGCGCAAAGCGCCTTGATTCCTGATTCAGTCCAGCACATGTGACCCTCCCCCGGCTTTCGGATAAACTGGTCGGAATACACGACCGGGGAGTCGCAACATGGATGTACGTTCGATTATCGCGCCTGTCGTCACAGACAGGGAAGCGCTACAGGAATTCATCGACGGGCTGATTGACCACGCGCAAAATATCGAGCGCGATGTCGCACGTTTGAAGAGCACGCCGGGTGACCGCGAAACGATCGCCGACCTGTTTCGCGCAATACATAACATCAAGGGTGACGCGGCGCTGTGCAAGGTCGATCTGGCCGTCGCCATCGTCCATCCGATGGAAACCGTACTCGCCCGCTTCCGTAACGGCGAGATACGCTTCAGCGATTTTGTCGCCGAAGCGCTGCTGCTTGCACTGGACCGTCTGGAACTGGCTGCCGAAGGCCTCGTTTCGGGCAAGTCGCTGGACGGTTTACGGCTGCTGCCGCTGGTGCAAGGACTGGAGAAAATGGCCCTTGCCACTTCCGCAGAAATGGACGCCTGCGCCAGTGAGCTGATCGAAGCTGTGACGGGATTTCGTCCAGCGGCCGCCGCATCACTGCCAACGCGCGGCAAGGTATCGTCCATCCCAAGCGGCTCCAAATCCCGTCAGGCCGAGGATCTTCGTTTTTTTCGTTCGCTCGCAAATCAGTTCGAAGCACGCTCGCTACTGTTCAAAGGGCGCACGATGCGTATCCTGCGTCTGGCGCTGGAAACCAACCAGTTGGCAGACATTGGAGTCGACCCGGTGCAACTCGAGGCCGCCGTCTACATGCACGACATTGGCATGATGTTCCTGCCAGAATCCGTATGGCTGAAAATCGACCGCATGACACCCGACGAAAAAACCATTCTGCACACGCATACGGAATATGCCAAAGGAATTTTGTCACGTATGGATGGCTGGTCCGGGGCTGCCGAAATGGTTGCGCAGCACCATGAAATGCCTGATGGCGCGGGCTACCCGAACGCCATCAAAGCAGCACAAATATGCCCCGGCGCCAAAGTGCTGGCGATCGTCGACGCCTTTGAAGCGGTCATGCTGAAACACATCCACCGCGGCAGAAACCGCTCGGTACTGCGCGCCATCGCCGAGGTTAACGCCTGCGATAACCAGTTTGCGCCGGAGTGGATCGAACCCTTCAATCGGGTAATTCGCCGCACGGTCGAGGCTTGATGCCCGAACAGGCTGTCGATCTGGAACGACGCTTCGGCGGCGTCGGGCGACTGTACGGCCCGTCGGCGCTACTGACGTTTCAAGGCGCTCATGTCTGTGTCATTGGCATTGGTGGCGTCGGATCGTGGGCAGCGGAAGCGCTTGCCCGCTCGGCAATCGGTAAAATCACGCTGATCGACCTCGACATGATTGCCGAGTCCAATGTCAACCGCCAGATTCACGCGCTCGACGATGAATTCGGCAAGGCCAAGGTAAGTGCCATGGCCGAACGCATTCGTGCCATCAACCCGGCATGCGCGGTCACTGAAATCGAGGATTTCGTCTCAGCCGAAAATCTGGAGGACACACTTGGCCGAGGATTCGACTACATCATCGACGCCATCGACAACGTGCGAATAAAAGTCGCAATGATCGTCTGGAGCAAGCGCAACCGGATCCCGTTGATCACCGCCGGCGGTGCCGGGGGACAGATTGACCCAACCCGGATCGAAGTCGCCGATCTGGCGCGCACGATTCAAGACCCCTTACTATCAAAAGTCCGCGCGCTACTGCGCAAGGAACATGGCTTTACGCGCGATCCAAAAAAGAAATTTGACGTCCCGGCCATCTTTTCAACCGAGCCACTGCGCTATCCGGAAAACAACGCGACCTGTGAAGAACCCCCATCAGTTACGGGGCTTGGCTGTGCGGGTTTTGGCTCATCCGTATGCATCACAGCCCCTTTTGGCCTATTCGCCGCAGCTGAAGTTCTCAAACATCTGGCGAAACAAAAATGCCCCGTCTGAAAACGAAACTTCGCTCACGCAAAGCAGGCCTGCCACCCGGCGCACTGGTGCACCTTGGCGAGATAAAGACCGAAGCGCCGACAATTTCGCTGATTGATTTCAGCGCCGATGATTTTTCAGAGCATGAATTACGGGACCTTGCTGCACTCGACGCACTCCCGCGAAGCACAGGTGTGCGCTGGCTCAACATCCACGGCTTACACGACGCCGGCCTGCTTAGCGGCATTGGAGAGCGCTTCAGTTTGCACCCACTGGTCATCGAGGACATTCTCAACACCGACCAGCGGCCAAAGGTCGACGACTACGAAGCCTACCTGTTTATCGTCGTTCAGCTTTACGATGCCGCCCGCGAACACAGCGATGTGGCAACCGACCAGATCAGCCTGGTCATCGGCCGCGACTTTGTGCTGACCTTTCAGGAACGCCCAAGCGGTACATTTGCCCCGATACGCCAACGCCTGCGTGCCGAAAAGAGCCCACTGCGCCGGGTCGGCAGCGACTATCTAACGTACTCGATGCTCGATGCGATCGTTGACAGCTATTTCAGCGTGATCGAACGCTTTAGCGAGCGCGCCGAAGCGCTGGAGGAAGAAATTCTTGGGAAACCACAGTCAACCACACTGCAACGCATCCATGAGTTGAAGCGACAGGTCATGCAACTGCGGCGTACGCTATGGCCATTGCGCGAAACGCTGAATTCGCTTTATCACGGACAGGCACACTTCTTCAGCCCTGACACTTTGCTTTATCTGCGCGACGTCTACGACCACACCGTTCACGTGCTTGAGTCGCTTGAGGACCAGCGAGATTTGCTTACCGGTCTGCTTGATATTTATCTGACGACGGTCAGTAACCGGGTCAATATCGAGGTCCGCCGGCTAACCGTCGTCGCGACACTGTTCATGCCCGCTACATTGATAGCTGGTGTTTTTGGTATGAATTTCCACAACATGCCATGGCTCGACGACCCCGAGGGTTTCTCACAGACACTGTGGTTAATGGCCAGCGTTGCGCTAACCATGACCCTTATCTTCTGGTATCGGCGGATGCTGCGTTAGGCCTTGGAATCCAGCCAGACGCCAAGACCTTGCGCATTCAGATCAAGGTCAGCCGCATAGACTTCCAGGATTTCGGCAGGCTGCAATTTACAGCCAAACCGCTTGGCTTCGTCCACCAGCAGATGTGCAAGTCCGGCACGAATTCGTGAATGTCTTTCCGGCACCGCCTCTTTTTCAAGCCGGGCGACCGCCAAATGAGCATCAATCAATCGGTGCAGATTGAGGGCCTGCGACGCAACATCCCTGACCTGACTGTAATGCGTCAAATACACGGCTTCCGGCTGATAGCTCATGAGCAGGTCAAGCGAAGCATGCAATGCCTCGGGATCAAACTGAACCGGCGTTGTTGTCGGAAATACAAATTGGCGGCCGTCTGTATCGAGTTCCCGATAGGACAGTCCGAACGTATCTCCGACAAAGAAATGTCCACTCTTGCGATCAAGGATACAGATGTGGTGCCGTGCATGTCCGGGCGTATCCAGACAAAGGAGTTCGCGCCCGGCGAGATCAATTTTGAATTCGTTGGTCGCTTCGACAATCCGGCTTGCATCAATCGACAGCACTTCGCCGTAAAGTCGACGCATTTCAGCGGGGCCGTAAACAGCCGTCGCCCCTGCCACCAGCTTGGCTGGATCGGCCATATGACGTGCACCGCGCGGATGGACGACTAGTTGAGCGTTCGGAAAGACGCGCATCATGGCGCCGGCACCGCCAGCGTGATCCAGATGAACATGCGTAAGAATGACGTAATCGACGCATTCCGGCGTCAATCCCAGCGCGCCAAGCGCGCCCAGCACGCCGGCTACGGATCGATTATTGCCGGTGTCTACCACGGCAACACGACTGTTCTCCACGACCAGATGAATCGACGCCATCAGTGGGCGGATGTAATCGGCATCGACGGCATAAATGCCGTATTCATAGCGGATCAAAGGTTCCATGACCAGCAGTTCCAGTTATCGAAGGTGCGATTATAGTTGCCATTGCTCACGCCTTGTGACAACCTGCGCGTTTTCTTTTTCGGCACTTTTCGATGAAGTTTTTCTTTGCCGATGATGGAGAAAAAATCCACTTCCAGACTTCCGGCGAGGGGCAGCCAATCCTGATGCTGCATGGCTGGACAGCAAGCCACCTGGAGTGGCTGCCCTTCCTCGACTGCCTTACACAAAAACACCGCGTTATCCGCTGGGACGCTCGCGGACATGGCGGGCACCCGTTGACTCACGACACCGTTCCAAACATCCAGCGCATGGCGCACGATCTGCACAATCTGCTTGAACATTTCGATTTGTATGAAATTACGGTGGTTGGGCACTCAATGGGCGCCCTGACCTTGTGGCAATACATGGGGGAGTACGGGTGTAACCGTATAGGGAAAGTGTGCCTCATCGACCAGTCGCCCAAACTTGTCACCGACAACAACTGGTCGAACGGAATTTACGGTGACTTCGATGCCGGGCGATCCGCTGCTTTTCTTTCGGAGCTTGAACACGACTTTGCAGAATCAGTGTTGCGCCTCACTGCACACGGCCTGAATGAAAGAGCGCGAGAGCAATACGACGCGGGGTCGAGAGGGTGGAAAAGGGAACGCCAGCGACTGAAGGGACTCGAACCGGGGCCCTTGATCGCTTGCTGGAAAAGCCTTGCCGAGGCGGATTACCGGGAAGTGCTTGGGGAAATCAGCATTCCGGCACTCCTGATTTATGGCGGCGTAAGCAATTTTTACAGCAATGCCACCGCACATTACGTCAACGACAAGATCGCCGGTTCCGTCCTGCACATCTACGAAAATACGGACCACTCGCCACACCAATGGCAGCGTGAACGATTCGCCCACGATCTGCTTGCGTTCATCGCGACGAATTAATCCACGTTTGTTTTACTGCACCTGCGAAGCACAAAGCCCTCGCCACGGAGTCGTGGGGAGGGCTTTGAATGGGGGAGCCTGGCGGTGACCTACTTTCACACACGGTAAGTGCACTATCATCGGCGCGACTTCGTTTCACGGTCCTGTTCGAGA
>JBIJCY010000249.1:0-4672 GCA_044344385.1 Rhodocyclaceae bacterium
CCGCGTGCAGGCCATCTATCCGGAGGCACTGAGCGTGCACCGGCTGGACATGGAAACCTCGGGGCTGATGGTCCTGGCCAGAAGCAAGGAAATGCACCGCGCGCTGAGCATCCTCTTCCAGGACCGGCAGGTTGAAAAACGCTATGTGGCAGTGGTTGATGGCGTGCTGGAAAACGCCAGCGGCGAGATCGATCTGCCGCTCATCACCGACTGGCCCAATCGCCCGCTGCAAAAGGTCGACCACGAAATCGGCAAACCATCACTCACTCGCTATCGAGTGCTGAACCATGACGCCAGCAACAACAGCACGCGCCTCGAACTCGAACCACATACCGGTCGATCACACCAGTTGCGCGTGCACTTGATGTCGCTCGGCCACCCGATTCTCGGCGATCTTCTTTACGCCAGCCCGGCACTTCAGGCTAAATCCCTGCGCCTGCTGCTGCACGCCGACTTCCTCGCCTTTACGCACCCGCTGAGCGGCGAACGGCTGGCGTTTTCCTGCCCTGCACCTTTCTGAGCGCCGCATCGAGAAAAGTCCACGCCACCACCCGGCTCTTCTTCTGGCCCTGCGCCATATCGAGTGTTTGCCACTCACGCACCCCCGCCTGCCTGAGCGCGCCATAAACCGCCGGCAGGCTGGCCGCCTTTGAAACCAGCGTGGTAAACCACCGGCAGCGTGCCGGGAAAAGCGCACTCTCGGCAATCATGCGCCGCACGAAAGCCAACTCACCGCCGGGGCACCACAACTCCGCCTCCTGCCCGCCGAAATTCAGGCGTGGCGCGTCGTGTAAGTTGACTGATTTAGCTGATTTTCCAGCCGGTGTCTTGCCAAGATTCCGCCATTTGCGTGCTGAACCTTCCTGCGCCTCGTCCAGCGAGGCATGAAACGGCGGGTTGCACAGCGTGAAATCGAAAACCTCATTCCCTTGCAAAACCCCGCTGAAAATCTTCGCTGCCGACGATTGCAAACGCAGCGCTATGAACTCGCCGAGCCCCGCATTGGCATCAACGACACGCTGCAGCGACGCCAGTGCCACTTGATCAATATCGCTCCCGACAAAAGACCAGCCGTACTCGCTGTGGCCAATTAGCGGATAAACACCGTTGGCACCAACGCCAACATCCAGGCCGCGCACTGCTGCACCACGCGCAATGACCCCACCATTATCACGGGCCAGCAGATCGGCAATCACATGCAGATAATCGGCGCGACCGGGGATTGGCGGGCACAGGTAAGCTGGTGGAATATCCCAGCCGGCAACGCCGTAACAATCCTGCAGCAGCGCGCGGTTGAGCACCCGCACCGCCTGCGCGTTAGCGAAGTCGATCGACAGATCCCCATGTGCATTGGGCTTAACAAAACGCGCCAGCGCCGGGCAGACAACGATCAACTGCGGAAAATCATAAAGCCCGCGATGCCGGTTACGCGGATGCAGGCCAGGCTTCTCCTGCGCTACAAAGCGCGGAAGCGCGCCGCTACCGGCCGTTGTTTTCTTCACGCAGCAATCACAGCGAAATCGCCGTCTGCCGACCCGACCACAACTCGCCGGGCGCCAGTTCAACCGGGCGCGCCACCGCCGCCGCTTCGATGCAGATCATCTGCCGGTAACCATCGGGCGGCATATCATCGAGCGCAGCGCACTTGTCGATCCACGGATTCCACACCACCACATCAGGGAAGCCCTCGGCCTCGATCGCCAGATGACGCGCCGGCTCCCAGAGCAGCAGCGGCTTGCTCACATCGAGATAGACGCGATCCACCTCCTCGTCGAGCAACAGCGTCTCGCCGTCCTCACGTTTGAGCTTCCCGCCGTCGGCCTTGTCGAGATAACAAACCCCATCCAGCCCCTGCAACTGACAACTATTGGCTTTGGCGACGCTGAAATAGCTGTGCAGTGCAGCAGTAAAAGAGAACGCTTCGCTACCACTGTTCTCGACCTCGAACTCGACATCAAGCCGGTTACCCTCAATCATCACCGTCAGTTCGGCAACGAAGGAATGCGGCCACAGTGCCCGTGTTTCCTCGCTGTCGCTCAACCGCAAGGTCGCGCAGGCATAATTTTTTTCGTGACGAGCGCTGACCAGTTCCCAGATGCTCGATCGCGCAAAACCATGACGCGGCAAGGGGCCGTTATCGGCAAACTGCGGAAAGATCACCGGAATGCCCCCGCGAATCGTTCGACCGCGCTCAAAAAATGCTTTTCCGCTGAGATACAAACGCTCGCGACCATCGGCCGATAGCCACGAAACCAGTTGCGCGCCGTACAGAGTGATTACCGCAGCCGCGCCGTCAGGCGTGGTCAAACGCACGGCAGGGAGACCGTTGAAGTCGATGTTTTCAGCCGAGGCAACGAAGCTTTTTGGATTTTTCATACGGCCAATGTTACCAACAATCACCGACACATCCTGATAGCCGTTGGAAAAGGGCATAGAAGCGGGGATAGAAGCGGGGTTGATAACGCGTGGTGGAAACACTCCCTCAGCATGTCGCTATAATCTATCTTTTCCGGCCATCACCGCATAAATGGCCGCGCACAAACGAAACAACCGTCGGACACCCCATGAAACTCTCTGCGCACCCCCTCTGGCTGGTCGGCTTCCGTCCGTTTTTCTGTCTGGCGTGTTTATCCGGGTTAAGCCTGCCGGTGATCTGGGCCCTGCTATTTGCCGGTCTGATTACGGCACCGGCCAGCTCGTTTTCAAGCACCCAGTGGCATGCGCACGAGATGTTCTTCGGCTTCGGCTGGGCCGTACTCGGCGGTTTCCTGCTCACATCGACCAAGAACTGGGTGAACAAGCGCGGCTTCCACGGCAATGCACTGATTTTTCTTGCGGCAGCCTGGCTGATCGAACGCTTCGGCATGTGGTTCGAAGGGGCGCTGCCACCGCTCCTTTTCCGCCTAACCAACAACCTGTTTCTCGGCTCGATTGTCGGCATGCTGATCTGGACGCTTCTTCGCTACCGCAAGGACGATTCCTACCGCGACAACTATTTCTTCTTCATCATCCTGCCGCTTTTTCTGCTGGCGAAAAATCTGATGCTCAGCCCCGAGTATTTCCAGATCGGCGCCAGCATGACACAGGGGCTCTTCCGGATGGCTTTTCTGGTGATGCTCGAACGGACGCTGAACACCTTCATGAAGGGCGCGTTTCAGGTCACTATTCTGGCCAACCCGAAGCTCAACAAGGCAATCAAACTACTGGGGCTGGTGATGGTTTTCGAGAGCCTGATACCGCCACAGGCAGCAAACGGGGTCGCCCTGCTGCTCGCCGCACTGCTGACCGGCCGTTTCTTTTTCTGGAAACCACATTTGGCGCTGCAACGGCTCGACGTCGGCATCATGTATCTCGGCTATCTGGCCATCGTCACCCAGTTGCTGATCGGCATCCTGTCGCCGCTGATGCACCCGGCATGGGTAGGCTCGGTGTCCGTCCACGTGTTCACCTTCGGCGCAATGGGACTGATCATTCCGGCCATGATGATCCGCATCTCAAACGGCCACACCGGTCGAAAAGTGGCTTTCGACACCTATGACAAGACGGCGCTGCGCATCATGATTTTCGGCTTTGTAGTGCGCGTGATCGCGCCACAACTCTATCCGGAAGGCTACCTGCACTGCATCGCACTGGCCGCAGCCTGCTGGTTTGCCTGCTTTGCCATGCTCGCCTGGCGCTATATACCGCACCTCGTCAAGGCGCGGGTTGATGGCAAGGAACACTGACCTCACCCAGGGCCTGAAAACGGCCTGAGTGCCTGCAACATCCCGGGTTACTTTGTGGGTAGCCCCAAAGGCACAAGTTTCGGCGTACTGGTAATCACAGCCGGCTTTACAGTCGGCGCAACCGGTTCAAGTGCGGGCAAAGGTTTGGGTGACGCGATCCGGGCAGTTTCCAGCATCAATCCGCTAGCCGGTGCAACGACCGGCTGTGGAAACTCCTTGGCCACGCCGAGCGTTTCCCTGCCCACCGGTCTGAGCTGATCGGGCAGGGTGCCCGAGCGATCCAAACTGCCTTTAGCCGCACTTTCAGAACCGATTTTCGAGCCACCGCCGACACCGCCATCGGCGTCCGGCTTGCCGCCGCCAAGTACGCCCGGCCCCTGTCTGACACTGCCGTCGGCGGACATCTTGGCGCCACCGTCTGACTTGAGATCAACGCTGCCCAAACCACTGCTGCGCCCACTCTTCATGTATTCAACAAGCCCCCCGGCGCTCTTTGATCCGTCGCCCGACTTTCCGGCATTCGCATCCACTCCCCCTGCTTCCTTGTAGCCACCGGCCGTCTTGTAACCATCGCCGCCACCCTTTCCAGCATCTGCATCGGAAGCGCCAGAACCCTTGGCGTCCTTGTAGCCACCCGCCGTCTTGTAGTCGTCGGCCCCCTTTCCGGAGCCCGCCTCCGACGCGCCAGAAAACTTGCCTTCCTTGTACCCGCCGGACGTCTTGTAGTCACCGGCGCCTTTTCCGGAACTCGCATCAGATGCACCCGAGCCCTTGCCTTCCTTGTAGCCGCCCGAGGTCGGGTAGCCGTCGGAACCTTTTCCGGACCCCGCATCCGACGCACCAGAAAACTTGCCTTCCTTGTACCCGCCCGACGTCTTGTAGCCATCGGCACCTTTTCCGGAACTCGCACCAGACGCACCCGAGCCTTTACCTTCCTTGAAACCGCC
>JBIJCY010000250.1:0-4671 GCA_044344385.1 Rhodocyclaceae bacterium
CGAAAATGTCGATCATGGCCTGACCGCGCTTGGAGAACTTGCCGGCGATCAGGTCGATGCGCACATGCTCGTTCCTCTTCAGCGTGTAACCGGCGCCGAACAGGAAGATCACGGCAAACAGATACCACTGGATTTCAAGAAAGGCGTTGGAACTGTAATTGATGGTGTAACGCATGATTGCGTTGCCGCAACTGATCAGCGTGACGACCAGGACGACCCAGATGATGCTCCTGCCGACGAACTCGGTGATCGAGTCAATCAACTGCGAGAGCTTGAGTAAAGCATTCATAAAATACCCCTCCGAAGATGGCTTGAAATGTCGGGCATCTTGTACCCGTTGGCTTTGTCTTTACCCTGTGCTCGGATACTATCCGGCCATCAAATAAAACACAACGCCGCGCAGGCGAACCTGCAAAAGAAGGCGCGATTCTACACACTTTTCTCCAGTGAAAACCGATTTCATGATGCGAAAATGAAAATATTTTTGTTGAACAAAGGTTATTGTTATCAGCAAGATAGCAAACGATCGTTTAGATGAATTGCGTAATTGAATTAATAATTATGGACCCGACAAAAATCTGTATTGTTCGTCATGGCGAGACGTCCTGGAATGCCGAAAAACGTATTCAGGGGCAGACCGATATCGGGCTGGATCCGGCCGGTTTGGCGCAAGCCGAGGCCGCGGCGAAATGGCTGCAGGGCACACCCGTCGCGGCGCTTTACAGCAGCGATCTGCAGCGTGCCCAGCAGACTGCCGCATATATTTCCGTCGCGCTCGGTTTGCCGACACATTTGCTGCCCGCGATGCGTGAGCGTCGTTATGGTTTGTTTGAAGGTTTGACCTATGCCGAGGCGCGAATGCAGCATTCGGCGCAATATTATGCATTTGAAATGCGCGAGCCGGATTTTGCCCTGCCGGAAGGCGGCGAAAGCCTGCATCAGTTATACGAACGGGTCACTGGCGGCCTGTGCGAGATTGTCGCCCGGCACCGCGGGCAGACCGTGGTGCTGGTGACGCACGGTGGCGTGCTCGACATCGTCAATCGCTTTGTACGAGGGAATCCGCTTGATCTGCCGCGCGATTTCCTGATCCCGAATGCCGGGATTAACTGGATTAGTTATAGCGATGGCCGCTGGGTGCTTGAGTCATGGGCCGAGACAGCGCACCTCTCGGCGGTCAGTCGCGACGAGTTGCCGTAATGCTGGGTGCCCTCACTTCCCCGTGCGAAGCCCTCCCGGAGTGGGTGAAGGGTGGGTGGATAGGATAATTACATTTGTGCGGTGAATGCCGGTCTCCTTCCCCTTCAAGGGGAAGGCCGGGATGGGGATGGGTTTTTTTGCAACCAATTTAACCCCATCCCCCACCTAACCTCCCCCTTGAAAGGGGAGGAATGAGTGGACTGGTCATCAATCCCGCTTCGCCGCCTGCGTGCTACAATTTCCCCTTTTTTCAAGGCTTGTGAGGCACACGATGTTTTCTGCTAAAGACACCCTGGCGCAAGTTGATCCTGATCTGTGGCGCGCGATCGAGAACGAAAATCGACGTCAGGAAGATCACCTCGAACTGATTGCCTCCGAGAATTACGTCAGTCATGCGGTGATGCAGGCGCAGGGCTCACAGTTGACCAACAAGTACGCTGAAGGCTATCCGGGCAAGCGCTACTACGGTGGCTGCGAGCATGTTGACGTGGCTGAGCAGATTGCGATTGATCGCCTGAAGAAATTGTTTGGTGCCGATTGCGCCAACGTTCAGCCGAACTCGGGTTCGCAGGCCAATCAGGCGGTGCTGATGGCCTTCGCCAAGCCAGGCGACACGATCATGGGCATGAGTCTTGCCGAAGGCGGACACCTGACGCACGGCATGGCGCTCAATATGTCCGGCAAATGGTTCAACGTCGTGGCCTACGGTCTCGACGAGAACGAGGCGATCGATTACGACAAGATGGAGGCGCTGGCGCGTGAGCACAAGCCGAAGATCATCATTGCCGGTGCGTCGGCCTATTCGCTGCGCATTGATTTTGAGCGTTTCGCCAAGGTGGCGAAGGAAGTCGGCGCGATTTTCTGGGTGGACATGGCGCACTACGCCGGCCTGATTGCTGCTGGTTGCTATCCGAACCCGATTCCTTGTGCCGACGTTGTGACCTCGACGACGCACAAGACATTGCGCGGCCCGCGTGGCGGCGTGATTCTGATGAAGGCCGAACACGAAAAGGCGATCAACTCGGCGATTTTCCCCGGCTTGCAGGGTGGCCCGCTGATGCACGTGATTGCCGCCAAGGCCGTCGCTTTCAAGGAAGCCGCAACACCGGAGTTCCGTCATTATCAGGAGCAGGTGGTGGCCAATGCGCGTGTGCTGTCGCGCGTGCTCTCTGAAGAGCGTGGTCTGCGCATCGTTTCCGGGCGGACCGAGTCGCACGTTTTCCTGATCGACCTGCGCGCCAAGAACATCACCGGCAAGGAAGCCGAGGCGGCACTCGGTCGTGCGCATATCACGGTCAACAAGAACGGCATTCCGAATGATCCGCAGAAGCCGATGGTCACGTCGGGTATTCGTATCGGCTCGCCGGCAATGACGACGCGTGGTTTCACCGAGATTGAATCGGAAGCGGTGGCGCATCTGATCGCCGACGTGCTTGATGCGCCGAATGACGAAGCGGTGCTTGCCCGTGTGCGTAAAGATGTGTCGGAACTGTGCAAGAAGTTTCCAGTTTACGGCGCATAAAAAACGATGAAATGCCCGTTCTGCGCTGCCGCTGAAACCACCGTCGCTGATACACGTATCAACGACGATGGCGACATCGTCCGGCGTAGACGGCGTTGCCTGACTTGCGACAAGCGGTTTACCACTTACGAGCGGGCGGAAATTCGTCTGCCGCAAGTGGTCAAGAAGAACGGCTCGCGCGTCGATTTTGATCGCGACAAACTTTCCGCCAGCCTGTGGCTGTCGCTACGCAAACGGCCGGTGACGACGGAACTCGTCGATGCGGCAATCTCCCGCATCGAGGAGAAGTTGCTGGCCTTGGGTGAGCGCGAAATTCCTTCGGAAAAAGTCGGTGAGATGGTCATGCGCGAGTTGAAAAAACTCGACAAAGTGGCTTATGTGCGCTTCGCCTCGGTTTATCGCAACTTCGAGGATGTGGATGAGTTTTCCGATCTGATCCGCGAAGTATCACGCCCCGCCCAGCGGCGCCCCCGCTAGCGTTGTGTTGCATTTAAGTTACCAACTGGCAGCATCACTCCCTCCCCTTCAAGGGGGAGGGTTGGGGTGGGGATGGGGTGTGTGGCTGTGGAACAAGTCGAATATAGCCCTTGCGCCACCCCATCCCCCTCCCAGCCTCCCCCTTGAAGGGGGCGGTGCCTAGCGCAACGACGATTACTGTCCTCACGATATGTTGCTTCAAGAGCGAAACGCCATACTAGCGCCTCAAATGTTCAGCGCCGCCGACCACGAATTCATGGCGCGGGCGCTGCGCCTCGCTGAACAGGGTCTGTTCAGCACCACGCCGAATCCACGTGTTGGTTGCGTCATCGTCAAGGATGGTCGGATCGTCGGTGAAGGCTGGCACCAGCGCGCCGGTGAAGCACACGCTGAAATCAACGCGTTGCAAGCAGCCGGCGATGCGGCAAGCGGCGCGACCGTTTACGTCACTCTTGAGCCATGCAGCCATCACGGACGAACGCCGCCGTGCGCCGAGGCCTTGATTGCGGCCAAGGTCGGACGGGTGGTCGCCGCCATGCAGGATCCCAATCCGCAGGTCGGTGGCGAGGGCCTGGCGCAGGTTCGTCAGGCAGGAATTCTGACCGATTGCGGCTTGCTGAGCAGCGAAGCGCGGGAACTCAATATTGGCTTTGTCATGCGCATGACGCGTGGCCGGCCATGGCTGCGCATGAAGCTGGCAGCCAGTCTTGATGGAAAAACGGCACTGCAGAATGGCGTCAGCCAGTGGATCACCGGTCCGGCGGCAAGGCAGGACGGCCATCGCTGGCGGGCCCGTGCCTGTGCCATTCTGACCGGCATCGGCACGGTGCGCGATGATGATCCGCAACTCAATGTGCGCGGCGTCGATACGTCGCGTCAGCCCTTGAAAGTGGTGGTCGATAGCCGTCTTGAACTGTCGCTTGATGCGAAGGTGCTGCGCGATGGCGGCGTGCTGGTCGCGGCTGCTGTTGATGATGCCGCCAAGGTGGCCGCATTGCGTGGACTTGACGCTGAAGTCGTGTTGTTGCCGGGGCCGGGCGACAAGGTCGATCTGTCCGCTTTGCTGGTCGAGCTGGGCCGCCGCGGCATCAACGAAGTGCATGCCGAAGCCGGTTTCAAACTCAATGGGTCGTTATTGCAGGCGGGTCTGGTCGACGAGTTGTTGCTTTATCTCGCCCCTTGCCTGATTGGCGATGCTGCGCACGGCCTGTTCAATTTGCCGGCACTCGCGTCTCTTGATGGCAAGCGCTCGTTGGTGTTGCGCGATGTACGCCTTGTCGGTACTGACCTGCGCTTGCTCGCCCGGTTCAGTTAGCGCCGGTCTGGGTGCCGCAGACGGCGCACGCTGGGTCCTTGCCAAACTTCACGCTGCGCCATTCCATCGATAATCCGTCCAGCAGCAGCAGGCGGCCAATGACCGCTTCGCCGGTACCGACGATCAGTTTCAGCGCCTCGGCGGCCTGCATTGCGCC
>JBIJCY010000251.1:0-4664 GCA_044344385.1 Rhodocyclaceae bacterium
TTATTCGTGAAGAGCTTCACGCGGCCTGATTTGGGTTGGCTGGTTTTTGCACTGTACTGTCTAGTAAAGAATTTCATCATGCCCCTGCCGAAACCCGCAAACAGCTTTGACGCCGCAGCCTATCTCGCCTGGGAAGAGGCGCAGCCCGAGCGCAATGAATATATTGACGGCGAGGTTTTCGCCATGGTCGGTGTGCGCCAGTCGCATAACGTGGCGACGCTCAACCTGGCAACCGCGCTGCGCCGCGAGCTTAAAGGAAGCCCGTACCGCGTATTCATTGAATCGGTCAAAACCCGTATCGAAGCGGCCGACAGTTTTTTCTACCCGGACGTCGTTGTAACTTGCGATACCAGAGATCGTGAAACGCCGCAGTACGTGAGCCATCCGCTACTCGTCGTCGAAGTGCTGTCCGATTCCACGGCGGCCTTTGATCGGGGCGCCAAGTTTGCCGCCTATCGCAAGCTTGAGAGTCTCCAGGATTACGTATTGATCGATGTTGCGGCACAACGTGTCGAAGTTTTTCGCCGCAACGCAGAAAACCACTGGGTCTTGTACGACTACGGCATGGGCGATGTCCTTGAACTTGCGTCGCTTTCGCTGAATCTGCAGGTGAGCGAAGTGTTGGACGATACGCTGGAAGAGGCTGCGCTACCGGCAAGCGCCGCTGCCGGCGATGCCTAATCGCCGCTTGCGGATTGCAGTATTGCGGAGGTCTTGCCGCCGCGTTGTTGCAAAAACACCACAAGCCCGTTCCAGAGTCCTTGAAATAGCCGCATAAACCTTGCCCGCCTCCTTCCTCTTCGCCACAATTGCACCAACTTCTCGTTTCAAGAGAGGTAAGACCTGGTAGGCAACTACCGATCTCAAACCTAGAGGAGATTCACAATGCAAAAGAAAATTATCGCACTGGCAGTTGCTGGTCTTGTTTCGAGCGCTGCATTTGCTCAGTCCAATGTCACCATTTATGGCGTAATGGACCTTGGCTATGTCAATAGCTCGGCTTCGCGTCCGGGTACCGGCCAGCTTGGCCGTGCCAGTCAGAACTACAGCGGTATCGACTCCGGTCTCGACGCTGGCTCGCGTATCGGTTTCAAGGGTGAAGAAGGTCTGGGCAATGGCCTGAAGACGGTCTTCGCGATTGAGTACTACATCGTTCCGGATGAGAACCAAGGTCTCGGCTCTGCTCCTACCGGCGCTGGTGGTGGTGTTTCCGGTTCGGTTACCCGTCAGGCTTACGTCGGTCTGAATCACGCCAAGCTGGGTACGGTCTCCATGGGTCGCCAGTACGCCCCGGGCTACGGTGCGTCAGTGCGCAATGACGGCTTCGCAGGCACCGGCTATGCTCCGCTGGGTATCCTGAACGGCGCGGGTAAGAATACTATCGCTGCAGGTTCCGCAGCCCGTATCAATAACTCGATCGCCTACACCAGCCCGAATTGGTCCGGTTTCACGGCAACCGCTGTCTATGGTTTCGGTGAAGGCACTGCCTCTTCGGCCAGTCTTGCTACTGACCAAGTCAGCCAGGGTTCTAACGGTGTTATCGCCGTCGGCCTCAACTACGCAAATGGCCCGTTGAACCTCGACGCCGTCTATCAGTCGCGTCAGGGTCTTACTGGTACGGCGGTCGCTGGCACCGTTGGTATCGCTGCAGCTCCTGCCGCCATCGCTGGTCTGACGACGCCTGTCGGCTCGGTAGCAACTGGCGACAGCGTCAATGAATGGATGCTGGCTGGTTCGTATGACTTCAAGGTCGTCAAGCTGTTTGCTAGCTACCAGGACCAGAACGACAACAACGGTACGTCGGCTCAAGAAGCCAGCAACCGCGTGTGGCAGGTTGGCGCGACGGTTCCGGTGTTCACCAACGGCAAGGTCCGCATCTCCTACGCTGATCTGGATTGGGATCGCACTAACGGCGGTGGCTCCAAGGCTTGGGGTCTGGGTTATCAGCACTCGCTGTCGAAGCGCACCACGCTTTACACGTCCTATATCTACGCTGACAACGACAAGAGCGTCGTCGCTGCCGCTGGTCCGGTTACCGCTACCGCGCTCCGTGGCACGTCGAGCAACACCATCGTTGGTGGTATCACCCACTCGTTCTAATCTGACTTCGAGTCAGTTAGTCGCTAAAACGGGCGCTTCGGCGCCCGTTTTTTTTTGAAGTGAATAATAGGGGACACCCATTAGCCGGCTCCAGTTAAGCAAATAATAGGGGACACCCATTAGCCGGCTCCAGTCAAGCGAGTAAACAATTCCATGGCGGCATTAGCCGCCAGTTTTAAAACGCTTCAAGCTCCGTTTGCAGTTGCCGACCGCGCCCGTTTCTTCGTTTCATGGCTGCGACGAATCGCGCCAGACACCCATCAGGATCAAGCGAATGGCAATGCTTCTGCCTGCCGCCCTGGCGGCTTCGCCGCCCCAGAAAAACGTTGGTGCCGCACCGTGTCCAATAGGTTAATCACAGACCCGTGGCTGCTGGTTGCCCAGCGCCAATCCCTTGCTGGCTCACGTTGCGGGCGATCCGCTTTTGCTGCAAATCGGTGACGGCGAACCGGCATCCCATTCAGACCAAATGGCTGTCGCTCCAGTCCCCAAATCCGGGCTTGCCGGTCGCCGTCGTTACTCATGCGAAACAGCGCGTCACGTCAAAGGGTTTGCGCTCCTTCAAAATGTGGAAACAGGCTCGCGCCAGTTTGTGCGCCAGCGCCTTGATGGCGACCGCGTTGTTCGTTTTTGCCTTCTTGCGTTCGTAGAAACGCTTGGCCTCGGCGCAGTAGCGCAGCGCAAAATTCGCGGCTTCGACAAAGGCCCAGGCCAGATATTTGTTGCCGTTCTTGGTGTTCCCTTCGCCTTTCTTCTTGCCGTTACTGGTGTGTACGCTGTCGACACAACGGGCGTAAGAGGCGAAGTTGCCGGCGGCGGCAAAGCGCTCGATCGGGCCCGTTTCGAGCAGGATCGTGGTGGCCAGGACTTGGCCGATACCCGGTACGCTGGTCAGGAGTCCGTATTCCGTTCGTGCCCTCATGTTTTCCTGCAGACGCTTTTCAAGCAGGTCGATCTGCGCGGAAAGTGTCTCGATAACCGCTACGTTGGTTTTGATCGCCAAGGCAACATCCATTGGTAGTGCCATCTGATCGATGGCCTCGGGCGTCAGGCGCTTGACCTGATTGCTGCTGATCCGCGCACCGTGCTGGCGGGCGGTGATGTTTTCGACCGCGAGAATATGGCTGGTGCGGCTGCGCACCAGTTGCATGCGCTTTCGTGCCAGATCGCGTATGGCACGTTGTTCCGGCGGCAGGATGGTGCCGGTCGGCAGTATTCCCAGTCGCAGCAGGTGGGCAAGGTAACGGGCATCGGTTTCGTCGCCGCTGTGCTTGAGTCCTTCGTATTTCTTGATCGCGGTGGTGTTGGCCAAATGCACGATGAAGCCTGCCGCTTGCAGTCCATCGACCAGCCAGTACCAGTTGAAGGTCGATTCGACAACGACACCGGCCAACGTTTCTCGCCAGGGCAAGAGGAACGAGAGAATCTTTGCCAGATCGTTGGGCAGGCGCTTCTCCGCTACGACCCGGTCTTCATTGTCCGTCACGGTCACCACGCTGTTGTTTGAATGCAGGTCAATTCCGCTATAGTTCATCTCGGTCTCCCGTTGGTTAAAGTACGTTCGCAAACTCACTTTAACCCCGCCACCACCACGGCGCCGGGAGACCGGCTAGATGATTTTCAGACCACGGTTAAATCTGTCATTGAGCGACAATCAAGAAGATCTGGCTCCGTTCAATGCTAGACTTTCTGCCGGACTTTCGGAGCCTTGCAATGCCAACAATCAGCATGTTCTATGGAATAGTTATTCAAATGTTTTGGGATGAGCACGCTCCCCCGCATTTTCACGCGACTTACGGGGAGTGCAAGGCGACCATCAATATCCGAGCTTTGTGTATCAACGAAGGTGAGTTGCCGCGCCGTGCTAGACAGTTGGTTCTGGACTGGGCAGAATTGCATCAAGCCGAGTTGCTGGCTGATTGGGATCTATGTCAAGCCAACCAGCATCCTCACCCGATTGATCCTTTGAAGTAGCAGCGGGGTAATATGTATTGGGATGTCATTGAGGTTTGCTCTATTGCCCCCAGGGAATTATCTGTCCGGTTTGAGGATGGGCTGAGGGGGGTGTTGCACATAGATTTGTCATTTTGTACGGGGGTTTTTGATCCTTTGCGTGATGATGAACTGATCGCGGCTGCGCAGATAAATAATGGTGTACTTGTTTGGCCCAATGGTCTGGATTTGGCGCCGGATACGATGTACCGGGAAATTAAACGCAGTCCTGATCGTCGCTATCAGCTATTTAGGTGATGAACCTTTGCTTGGAGCGGTTTCGATGAAAATGATGGACTTGCTTCTCCATCAGGCGACGCAGACCTTATCGGTTAATCCGGCTAGTCCATATATTCCTGTAGCATTGGCAAAGTAGATGCGGAAGCGCCGCTGTAAGCAGCGCCACGGATTTTTTTTGCTTATAATTTTCGGGTCCTCTTCCTGGCGTTTTTTGTGCCGACAATCAGCATGTTTTACGGCATCATCATTTGCCTCTACTTCTACGATGATGAAAGGCACAAACTCCCGCACATTCTCGCGAGGTACCAAGGTCAGGAAGCTTCGTTCTCTAT
>JBIJCY010000252.1:0-4649 GCA_044344385.1 Rhodocyclaceae bacterium
CCGGGGATATCCAGCTGCCGCGGAACAATGCCGGTGGCGAGTACCACATGGTCGAAGCCGGCCTGCGCCAGTTCATCGGCGTCAACACGTTGACCAAGCCTGAGCGTCACGCCGAGTAACTTAAGTCGACGGTTGAAGTAGCGCAGCGTCTCGTTGAATTCTTCTTTGCCGGGGATGCGGCGGGCGATGTTGAACTGCCCGCCAATGACGGTTGCAGCGTCGAATAATGTGACCTGATGGCCGCGTTCGGCGGCCGTTGTGGCGCACGCCATGCCGGCGGGGCCTGCACCGACAACAGCGATTTTTTTGGGCGTATTGGTCTTTTCGATCAGCAACTCGGTTTCATGACAGGCGCGCGGATTGACGAGGCAGGAAGTCAGCTTGCCCTCGAAAATGCGATCGAGACAGGCCTGGTTGCAGGCAATGCAAGTGTTGATCTCGTCACCACGCCCTTCGGCGGCCTTGTTCACAAAGTCAGCATCGGCAAGAAAAGGGCGCGCCATCGAAACCATGTCAGCGCAGCCTGACGCAAGGACTTCTTCGGCGACTTCCGGCGTATTGATGCGGTTGGTGGTGATCAGCGGAATCTTTACCTGGCCCATCATGCGCTTGGTGACCCAGGTGAAAGCGGCGCGCGGCACCATGGTGGCGATCGTTGGGATGCGTGCTTCGTGCCAGCCAATGCCGGTGTTGATAAGCGTCGCGCCAGCCGCTTCGATGGCTTTGGCGAGCGCCACGATTTCGTCCCAGGTGCTGCCCCCTTCAACCAGATCGAGCATCGACAGGCGATAGATGATGATGAAGTTCGGGCCGCTTGCTGCGCGTACGCGACGCACGGTTTCAACGGCAAAACGGATGCGGTTGTCGAAACTGCCGCCCCATTGGTCGGTGCGAAAATTGGTTTGCTGCGCGATGAACTGATTGATCAGATAGCCTTCAGACCCCATCACTTCGACGCCGTCGTAACCGGCAAACTGCGCGAGTTTTGCGCACTGGGCGTAATCATTGATCGTTTGCTCGATTTCTTCCTCGCTCAGCTCGCGCGGGCGCACCGGAGAGATGGGTGCCTGTACGGCAGAGGGTGCCACGGCGCCGCGATGATAGGCGTAGCGGCCGGTGTGCAGGATCTGCAGGGCGATCTTGCCGCCCTCCTTATGCACGGCGTCGGTAACTTTGCGGTGCTTTTCGGCATGCGCCTCGTTTTCCAGTGCGGCTGCGCCGGCGCCAACAACGCCTTCCTGATTGGGACCGATGCCTCCGGTGACGATTAGCCCGACGCCGCCGCGGGCGCGTTCGGCGTAGAACGCGGCAAGGCGGCTGAAGCCTTTTGGCGCTTCCTCAAGGCCGGTGTGCATCGAGCCCATCAGGACGCGGTTTTTTAGTGTCGTGAAGCCGAGGTCAAGCGGGGAAAGCAAGTGTGGGTAGGCGTTCCGGGTCATTATGGCTGTCTCCTGGGTGTTGTTTTTGCCGTAAAGTCTGCTGATTAATAATTAAGCAAGCAAGCGCTTGGTTAATTATTCCGTGAGGGCGAAAAAAATGCAAGCAGATCAGCGCAATAATACTTTGGGCGAAAAAATGGCGCCCGGCGATTGCGGGGCGCCCTTCTTGATTTTGTTGCCGGATCAGGAGCCGTTTAACGTTTCGAGAACACCGCTCAGGGCGCGTTCGAAAAGCGGCGTATCGCTAACAATCTCCGCATTGCCATCGCGTAACTGCCGCGCCAGCGCTTCGGGCGAGATTGAGATTGCTTTTGCCGAGCGATGGTTGCTGAATACCAGAATGCCGCGCTGCGGGCTGATCCAGTTCAGGCGTTCGCGGCTGGTGCTGCCATCTTCCTGGCGAAATTCCAGCCAGTCGCCGCGCTTGAGTTCGCCGACACGGGCGAACGCTTCCCGGTCACTGGCACGCCAGATGGGGCTGGCGCCGACGAGAATAATTTCCTCGACCTCGACGCCGTTGTCCACGCTGCGGGTCACCAGCAGGTCGCCTTCCTGGTCAGTGCTGGGGGGGGGCGAAAGCTTCGGCTTTTTCGGCGCGGCAGCGGCTTCTGCTGCCACACCGGCAGTGTCGCCTTTCAACGCGGTTGAGTGGCATTCGACCAGTTCGTCGAAAAACGCCCGCCGCTGTGCCGGGTCTGCATCGATACTATCAAGCCCCTTGTTGAGTTGGCCCAGCAAGCGCGGCAGCATGCTGATCAGCTTCAGACGGTCATCCTGTGATTTCTTGGGCTGGATGCTCCAGTCGAGATCCTCCATGGCGCCGGCGGCCGACTTCCACGCGGGGCTGTCGGCATCGTGTTCGAGCGCGACTTTTTGCAGCGCGTAGATCCAGTGATCGCTAACGAAGGCCTCAATCAAGGCGGGGAGCGGGCGTACCCAGAAGGTTTGCACGGCGTGCTGGGCGCGTTCCCATGCACTGGCCTCCTGCTCGTGGCGGATGACGAGGTCAGTCGCCGTTAGGACGGTGCTTTCCTCTTCGTTTTCACGTTGTTTAACGAAGACATCGAGTATGGCCAGCGCCGTACCAAAGACCTTCACATCGGTTTCAAATTCGTTCTGGATGTGTTCGACGAGCTCAGCCAGTTTGCGGTAGAACGGATCGGTCTCATCAACTGCGCTGCCCCAACGCACGGCAATGCCGGAAATGCTGCCGAGAAAACGTCGCGCCGGGTGCTGACGATCGCTGAAAAATGTGCTGTCAAGCATGGCGACCTTGAGCACGGGAATCTGTAACCGGCTAACCAAAGCCTTGATGGCCGGCGGGATGTCGCGATCGTCGAAAATAAAGTCAAAAAGCATTGCGACGATATCAATCGTCACCGATTCGAGGTGGCCGATTTGTTGTGCTGCTTCGGACTCGCGAACCTCCCGGACGCGGTTAACGGGAACGTTGTCCAAGTTGCCGATTGGCAGGTGTTGTAACTGGTCAAGTGAGACAAAAAAGAGCTGGCTGAGCGCGGCTGCATCGAGTGGCGGGCTGGCGGGCTGGCCGGATGTAAGACCTGAGGCGGAGCCGGTCGTCGTGGCAGGTATTCCGGTTTGGACAATTCCTTCGCCGGGTATGCCGGGGAGTCCCTGGGTGGCACTCCGAGCCTGAACCAGCCGCTGTAATGCACCGAGTATGCCTTCTCCTCCAAGGGCGGCACCATCGCCCGAGGACCCCTGAACTACGGGTGCCGTATTCGTCGCGGACGACGCGTCGGGTGACGAGGGGGCGCCTGCCCCCGAAGCCGGGCTGCCGCGCCGGAAATCACGTTTCAGATCAGGCAATATCCCGCGTTCGATGAGACGAGCGTTGATTTGCTGATAAATCGGCGGCAGGGCCAGATGCAGGTGGCGCTCCAGTCTGCGTAGCAACAGCAGTCGGTCTTCAGCATCCGAACCCAACGCTGCACAGGCATCGGTGAGTGCCTGACAAATAATAGGCGGGGCCAGCGGGTTGGTGTGGTCGACTGGCTCGTCCTGACCAAGCAGGGCGGCGACGCGACGGTCGAGTGAATAGAGTTCCGTATTGCAGGTCTCTGAAAGCTGCGCGGCGAACTCGCGAATAACGATGTTTTCCGAGAGGTCTTCGTCGGCAACCAGTGTCAGCCCTTCGAAGTCCGGGATTTCAAGCGGCGCTTCACGATTGCTGTTGTTCTGGATGTTTTTATTCAGGCAACGAGCGGCTTCCGTCGCCAGCTCGCGACGAAAAGCTTCGATCAGTTGCAGCCAGTCCTTCTCGATATCAGCGCGCAAATCGAGATAACGGGTTTGTTTTATACGTTCGCGTGTTGAATCCGCGAGGACAAAAAGTTCCTCTGAAATGGGTGTGGCAACCTCACGCAACCAAGCCGTCAGGCCATCTTCCAACTGGTCCCGGCACTCGCCGAGAATCCGTTGCCCTGGGCTGCGATCGCGTCCGAGGCTATTCAAGGAAATTACCTTGTTCGAAGTGTATTTGCTCATGGCCTTACCCTCTTTGCCGTTACGCTTGCCTTTGCGAAGCGTGGAAAAACGACAGGGTTGACGTGTAGAGAATTTTTGGAATGACTGCAGCAATCAACGTGCGTCGTGCGCGTTGATACGCATGTTTTGCAGTGCTGTGAGGAGTGAATCACAATCAACCTCGCTCTCTGGTAGTCCCGCTGCCGCGGCCAATCTTCGGGGGATCGGGCGTAAGGCCGGTAACTTTGCGTCCCCGCCTCTCGACGGGTTTGCCCTGTTTCAGAGGCCGGTGCCTCAAAATGCGCCGGCCGCGGTTAATTCAGTGTTACGTGACAGGTTGCTTTTGCTTGACTGCGCGCCACCGCAATCTATGTTCATTGTTAGCAGAAACTGGAAATAAATCAAGCTCCTTTTTCAGATTCCACCAAACCCCAGTTAACATGCTCACGCACCAGTTC
The DNA here is from genome assembly GCA_044344385.1 of Rhodocyclaceae bacterium. Classification (GTDB taxonomy): domain Bacteria; phylum Pseudomonadota; class Gammaproteobacteria; order Burkholderiales; family Rhodocyclaceae; genus CAJBIL01. The sequence continues at coordinate 4,385 of JBIJCY010000252.1, forward strand.
AGAAGGATGGTTGGCGTGCGAGGCTAATGCCTCCCTGTTGGTGGGCGAGTTTGCGGCATTTCCCAACGCGACTGCAATATTGCGCAGCCAGCGTTCGTGTCCGATACGGCGAAGCGGGCTGCCGGCCAGCCGGGTGTTGAATTCATCTTCATTCCAGGCGAAAAGTGCTGCAAGCGGCGTCGAGTCCAGTCCGTTGCGTACTGCGAAGTCCGGGTCGCCGATTTGCGTGAAGCGGTTCCACGGGCAACAAAGCTGACAATCGTCG
>JBIJCY010000253.1:0-4638 GCA_044344385.1 Rhodocyclaceae bacterium
GGCCATGTGCGTGCACACCTGGTTCAGGAAGTGGCGATCGTGCGAGATGATGATCATCGTGCTGTTGCGATCATTGATCACGTTTTCCAGCCAGCGGATGGTCGCGATGTCGAGGTTGTTGGTCGGTTCGTCGAGAAGCAGGATGTCGGGGTTGGAAAACAGCGCCTGGATCAGCAGGACGCGCAGCTTCCAGCCCGGTGCGACTTCGCTCATCGGGCCGAAGTGTTGTTCGGACGGAATGCCGACGCCAAGCAGCAATTCGCCGGCACGTGATTCAGCGGTGTAACCGTCGTACTCGGCAAACTTGCTTTCGAGTTCGGCGGCGTGCAGGTATTCCTCTTCAGTCGCTTCGGGATTGGCGTAGATCGCATCCTTCTCGCTCATGCACGCCCACATTTCCTCGTGCCCCATCATCACCACGTCGATCACGCGCTTGTCCTCAAAGGCAAACTGATCCTGACGCAGGTAGGCCATGCGCTCGTGCGCATCTTTGGAAACGTTGCCGGCGGAAGATTCCAGCTCGCGGGCGAGGATCTTCATGAAAGTCGACTTGCCGGCACCGTTGGCGCCGATCAGGCCGTAGCGATAGCCCTCGCCGAATTTGACCGAAACGTTTTCAAAAAGGGGCTTTGCCCCGAACTGCATGGTGATGTTGGATGCGACAAGCACGAAGAAACCTCGGTAAAATCATCAAGTTGCGAAAGGCCAGTATTCTACCCGAGGCAGCGGCCTTGTGCCGGCCTACAATCGCGATTCAGTCAATCCAATAGGGAGCGAAAATGGACGGCGAAACAATTTCCGAAAAGAATGCGCACTATATTTCCGGCTGGCTGGCGCTGTTTTTGTTGCTGCTGGCGCTTGTCGGGCTGGGCTGGTTGTTTCTTGGCAGTTTGTTGCACCGGGGCGAACCGCCCGTTCTGGCGGTTCTCGGCGTCCTGCTGCTTGGTTTTCTGAGCAAGGGCTTCGTTATTCTGCAGCCCAATATTGCCGGCGTTCTTGTCTTTTTCGGGCGCTACTCGGGCACCATCCGTGAGGGTGGTTTCTTCTGGTTCAACCCATTCAGCAAGCGGCAGAACATCTCGCTGCGCGTCGTTAATCTCAATACGCCGACGCTCAAGGTTAACGACATGGCAGGGAATCCCGTCGAGGTTGCGGCGGTTATCGCCTGGCGTGTCAGCGATACCGCGAAGGCCAGTTTCGAGGTTGAAGACTACGCCAGCTTCCTCGCCATTCAGGGCGAATCGGCGATCCGCGCGGTGATCAGCACACGTTATTACGACGGCGACCAGCAAGGCCTCAACTCCCTGCGCGGCGACCTTCTTGCCGTGGCTCAGCTGCTCACCGAAACGATCCAGTTACACGTGGCGCTGGCCGGGCTGGAGATCATCGAAGCGAAGATCACTCACCTCGCCTACGCGCCCGAAATCGCCTCGGCGATGCTGCGCCGGCAGCAGGCGGCAGCGGTGATTGCGGCGCGTCAGTTAATTGTCGAAGGCGCGGTTGGCATGGTCAAGATGGCGCTCGACAAACTGCAGGCCGATGGGGTGGTTACGCTCTCTGACGCCGATCGTGTACATCTCGCGACCAATTTGCTCACCGTGCTGGTTTCGGAATCGGAGACTCAGCCGGTGCTTTCGGTGTCGCGTTAATGTTCGTCGTTTGAGTGCTTGTGTGACAATGAACCGTTGTCTTTGGAATCGAGGGGGTGGTATGCAGAGAAATTATTCCGGGCTAATACGCGTGGCAGCGCTCAGCGTTTCAATACTCCTCTCCGCCTGCGCCGGCTATAGCGGCAGCAATTTGAAACCGGGCATCGCGACATTACCGGAGGTGATCGCCACGATGGGTGAGCCGGCGATGCGCTGGAAGGATGCGGATGGTAGCGAGCAACTGGCCTATCCACGCGGGCCGGCAGGAACGCAGACGTACATGGCATTCTTCGGGAACAATGGGCGTTTGCAGCGCATTGACGGAGTGCTGGACATGGTGTTTTTTGCACGCATAGAACCCGGCAAGAGTGACAAAGCCGCCGTCCTGCGTTTGCTCGGGCCTTCAACGCCGCAATGGACGGCCTATTTCAAGGCGCGTGACGAACTCGTCTGGGAGTGGCGTTTCTGCGACGAGCAGAACCAGCTGGCCCGTTTTGATGTTCTGTTCGATGCGACGACGGGGATCGTTCGTACAACGTATCAACGCCCCGATTACATGGGGCCGGATGGTTCCGCACCCCGCTGCGGGCGCGGGTAATTGTTATCTGGCCTGGCAGCGATGCCTCGATGGTGCGCGCACCATACTCGCCCGCTTGATAACGCGATGTGTTGCACATAACTCTGTGCTACACTTGTTTGTGTGTCAAATCACGGCAAGGAGCACAAGATGGCAAGCAACGTAAATTTCACCGGCTCCGTTGACCGGGAATTACTCAAACGCGCCAAGGTCATTGCCGCCAAGACCGACACATCGGTCAATGCCTTGTTCAACGCGGAGCTACGTTACCTCGTCGAGACCTTCGAGGCATCTGAATCGGCGGGCAACCAAAACTTCAAGGTACTGCTCGACTTTTCGCTTGGGCGGCTTGCGGGCGAAGAGGCCATGCGCGCATTGGGTATCGACAGTGAAGAGGATTTGTTCCTGTTGATGACGCAGGCGCACTTGCCGATGCCAAGACTCGCCGATTCTGCGACCAAGGACATGGTCGGTAAGTTGATGTCTTTGCCGACGGTTTGAGTGATTGGGCATGCCGTTAGCAAAGGAAATCGCACTGCTGCCCGATGCCGGCCCGCTCATTACGCTGGCCTACGCGGACGCGCTCGACGTTTTGCGCAAACCGGGCTGGGCCGTCATGCTCGTCGACATGGTGCTCCACGAAGTGACCCGCAACCAGACGCCAACAAGCGGCAAGATCACCAGCTGGGTAGCGGCAACACAAACCGCGATCCTGCCGACTAAAACCTTTGCGCATTTCCAGCAAGCATCGACGGGAGTCGCTGCGGCAAGGAAAAACAACCTTGGCGAATTGGCGATTCAGGAAACCATGAGCGATTTTGCACTCATGACGCCACCGAAGCGTGGTGTATTCCTGTTTGAAGATCACAAGATTGCGCGTGCCACTTTTATGCTGCCCGATACGTGCCAGAAGGTCAGCACGCGCGCCTTCCTGATCTTTCTGGAGCAAAAAGGCTTGATTCGGTCGGCAGCGGAGATTGAGCGGCGGGCGGTCCAGGCTGGCCGAGCGTTTTCAGTACTGCGGTTTCCGCCTTGACATGAGAGACGGCTTGCGAAGCTTTCGGAGAACTGGGGTACGGTTTTTTGCCAAAGGAAACTCGAAACCCGCGGTGGCGGTTGGTGCGCAAAGCACTTCTTCACCTTGTGTTACTTAGTTTCAGCAAGCTGCGTTTCGAGAACTCCTTTCTTGCCATCCTCATCACTGACCAGATTCAGTTTAGTTCTGGCATACAAGAATCCCATCTTCACATCTTGCGAAATGTAGTAAAGCTTACCTTCCACTGCGTGTATTTCAACGGTGCCCGTATTTTCAGACTTTGAGGTCACGGTCCATCCCGGATACCGGCAGGAACTTGAATTCGAGAATGGCGAACGCCGTGGTCTGTCCCCTGTTGTTTCTGTTGTTCTTAGCAACTTATGAATGGACGGGAGAAGCGGAAAGCTTTACACCGAGAGCATGTAGAAGTTTGAGCATTGTGTCATAGCGCGGCTTTGCGCCGGGCGTAAGCGCTTTGTAGAGGCTTTCCCGCCCAAGACCGGCATCTTTAGCCAGCTGTGCCATGCCGCGGGCGCGAGCTACATCACGCACGGCAGTTAGAAACACATCAGGATTTGAATCTTCCAATGCAGCAGTAATGTACTCCGCGATGGTTTCTTCATCGTCGAGGTAGTCGGCAGCATCGAATGGGGAAAATTTGGTCATGGTTCACTCCTTGCCCAAAGCCCGCGCCATCTCAATGGCGCGTTTGATATCGCGCTTCTGTGAGGACTTGTCGCCTCCCAACAGAAGCAAATAGAACACCTCTCCACGACGGATGAAATAGACGCGATAGCCAGGACCGAAATGAATGCGCATTTCAGAAACCCCTCGCCTGCTGGTTCACAGTCTCCGAAGTTGCCATATTCGGCGGATCGGATGCGAAGAGCTATGCGAGCACGGCCTATCTTGTCCTTCAATGCCGCAAGCCAAGTGTCAAATTCATCTGAGCTGTGAAAGGTGTTCATGTGAATAATTGTATCCAGCCGGATACCGGAATGCAACCTCGGCTGAATTGTCAGTTCGCGGCACGTAAGGCCCAGCGTAAAAATGAGGGGCGCTGTGCGGGAGCGGAAAAGCGGAAAAGGGGACGCTACCCTTATTCGTACTTGTGCCTGGCGGCATGTCGAACTGGCATTGAGCTGATTGTTCAGTACGGCAATTCCGGTGACTGGTCTGCGGGTAAATTAATACGCCACTCTCCGTAGATCAGACGGATTTTTTGCCCGTGTTTTTTGCGTGATTTTGTAACCGAAAACCGTGGTCTGTCCTCTGTTGTTTCTGAAAGGGAATTAGCGGATGGCGCGCTGGTTTGAATTAGAGGCCGGTACAGTACCCGCAGTGCGACTTTCAAGCGTCGGTTCGGCCCCTTTTTG
>JBIJCY010000254.1:0-4635 GCA_044344385.1 Rhodocyclaceae bacterium
ACTGCATTGCCTTACACCCGCCGCGCGCGGCCTGAACGTCCGAGTCTGCGCCCGATGAGTCAGGGCGCCAATCCGTGGAGCGATTTCGGCTGCGAAAAATCGCTGCGTCTGGCCGGCGAGTATCTCGAACGTGCCGTTGCCGATGCCGCCGATCATGAAGCGCGCGACAACATGATGTTCGCTGCGACGCTGGCCGGCATCGCTTTCGGCAATGCCGGCGTGCATCTGCCGCATGCCATGTCTTATGCCGTGGCCGGTTTGGTCCGTGACTACCGCGCGCCCGGTTATCCGCAGAGTGAGCCGATGGTGCCGCACGGCCAGTCGGTGATCGTCAATGCGCCGTCGGTTTTTCGTTTCACTGCCGATGCCTGCCCTGAGCGTCATCTTGATGGTGCAGCCTGGTTGGGCGCAGATGTGCGCGGCGCGAGCACGGCCGATGCCGGAGAGATCCTTGCCAGGCGACTTGAGGCGCTAATGCGTGCGACCAGTATCCCCAATGGTATCGCTGCCGTTGGTTACGGCGCGGCCGATGTGCCTGCGCTGCAGGCGGGTGCCTGGGCGCAGCAGCGGCTGGTGCGGAACGCGCCAAAGACGATCTGCGAGCACGATCTGGGCGGGCTGTTCCACGGGGCGATGCGCTACTGGTAGAAGCGTACGCAGCAGGGGCGCGTGATAAACTCGCGCCCTCTTTGCAGCACCTTCCCGAGCTTTGTTTTACCGATGTCCACCCTCCTCAATCCTCCGCAGCGCGAAGCCATCCGCTATCTCGATGGCCCCTTGCTGGTCCTCGCCGGCGCCGGTTCGGGCAAGACGCGCGTCATCACGCAGAAGATCGCCTACCTGATCGAGGAATGCGGCTTTGACCCGCGCAACATTGCGGCCATCACCTTCACCAACAAGGCCGCCAAGGAGATGCAGGAGCGCGTCGACAAGCTGCTCGTCGGCAAGCCGATCAAGGGCCTGAGTATCTCGACCTTCCACTCGCTCGGCGTGCGCATCCTGCGCGAGGAAGCCAAGGCGCTTGGTTACAAGCCGAAATTCTCGATCTTCGATTCCAACGACTGCTTCGGCATGGTCTCGGACCTTGCCGGCAGCGTTGACAAGGCGACCATCCGCAAGCTGCAGAGCGTCATCTCCAACTGGAAGAACGCGCTCGTTTCGCCGGATCTCGCGCTCAAGAACGCCGGGGACGAAACCGAAGCCCTTGCTGCGCGCGCTTATGCCAGTTATTCGGCGACGCTGAAGGCCTATCAGGCAGTTGATTTCGACGATCTTATTTCGCTGCCGGTCGAACTCTTTGAGAATCATCCGGAAATTCTCGGCAAGTGGCAAAACCGCCTGCGTTACTTGTTGGTCGATGAATATCAGGACACCAACGCCTGCCAGTACAAGCTGCTCAAGCTGCTCGCAGGGCCGCGTGCCGCCTTCACTGCGGTGGGCGATGACGATCAGGCGATCTACGGTTGGCGCGGTGCTGACATCGAGAATCTCCGCGGGCTACCGCGTGATTACCCGAATCTGAAGCTGATCAAACTGGAGCAGAATTACCGCTCGACGGTGCGCATTTTGAAAGCCGCCAACGCGCTGATCTCGCACAACGAGAAATTGTTCGACAAGAAGCTGTGGTCTGACCTCGGCCACGGTGACCCGATCACTGTCACTGTCTGCAAGGACAACGAACGTGAAGCCGAGTCGGTGGTGATGAAGCTGCAGGCGCACAAGTTCGAACATCGCAGCCAGTTTCGCGACTACGCCGTGCTTTATCGCGGCAACTTTCAGGCGCGTGCGCTGGAGCAATTCTTGCGCGACCAGCGCGTTCCCTATCTGCTCTCCGGTGGCCAGTCCTTCTTCGACAAGGCCGAGATCAAGGACATCACCTCCTACTTGCGCCTGCTGGCCAATAGCGACGACGATCCGGCCTTTATCCGCGCAGTGACAACGCCCAAGCGTGGTGTCGGTGGCAGCACGCTGGAGGCGCTTGGCACCTATGCGGGCGAGCGACATGTTTCACTATTCGCCGCTGCCTTTGAACAAGGCTTTGCGCACCGCGTGCAGGCGCGCCAACTCGCGCCGTTGATCGAGTTCTGCGAATTCATCAACCGCATGGAATATCGCGCAGTAAAGGAGCCGGCAGCGCAAATCATGCCGGATCTGCTCACCGCCATTGGCTACGAAGCGTGGCTCTACGATCACGACGAGCCGCGTGCGGCGCAGATCAAATGGGGTAACGTCACCGAATTCTCCAACTGGCTGATCAAGAAAGGCGAAGAGGACGAGAAGACGCTGATCGATCTGACGCAAACCATCGCGCTGATTAACATGCTCGACAAAAAGGATGGTGATCTTGATGCGGTGCAACTCTCCACATTGCACGCTGCCAAGGGCCTGGAGTTCAAGCACGTCTTTCTGATTGGTATTGAAGAAGGCGTGCTGCCGCATCGTGAATCGCAGGGCCCCGACAAGATCGAGGAAGAGCGCCGCCTGATGTATGTCGGCATCACCCGTGCCCAGCGTTCGCTGCACCTCACCTATTGCGAGAAGCGCAAACAGGGCAAGGAATTGATCCCCTGCGAAGCCTCTCGTTTCATCGGTGAAATGGGCAAGGAAGATCTGCGCTTCTCCGGCGGCAGCGCCGAGAGCGCGCCCGATAAAGCCGGCGGCTCGTCGCGTCTGGAGGCGATGAAGGCGATGCTCGCCAAGCCGAAGTAGGCCGAAATAAGCTGCAATCGGCGTCGACACACAGCGTTACGCTGCGTTACTCAATTATTGACATCCATCCTGTAACTCCTCGCGTTAATGCTAGCAAGGCCGGAACAAAACGAATTGATCGAATGAACCGCCGAGCTACAAACCTAAATTAACCTCAGGAGATAATCATGATCAAGAACCTTATCGCAATCGCCATCGCTGCCGCTTTCAGTACCGCTGCTTTCGCTCAGGCACCTGCTGCCACCACGACCAAGCCGGTCGAAGCCGCCAAGCCGGCAGTTGCAGCTCCGGCCGCTGCGACGCCCGCAGTTGCGACGTCTGCCAAGGCTGACGTCAAGGTCGAAGAGAAGAAGGTTGAAGCCAAGCCGGAAGCGAAGAAGGAAGTTGCAAAGACCGAGAAGAAGCCGCATGCCAAGGCCAAGGAAGCAAAGAAGGCTGAAGCCAAGCCGGCGACAACGGAAAAAGCTGCTGCGACGCCTGCTGCAGCCCCGATGGAAGCCAAGAAGGTTGAAGCTGCTCCGGCTGCCGCACCGGCACCTGTTGCTGCAGCCTCTGCTCCTGCCGCAAAGAAGTAACACCGGAAGCGATTCCGGAAGTAGCGTCACACGCCGAACCGTCCAAACGTTCGGGATAAAAAAAGGAGGCCAATTGGCCTCCTTTTTTATTGTCACCGGTTGCCCTGCCTACTTGGTCAGACCGGTCAGATGCACGACAGCAGCCTTGATTTCAGCATCAGTCAGGTCAGCAGCACCACCCTTCGGCGGCATCGCACCTTTGCCGACAGTCACGCTCTTGATCAGAGCGGCGGTGCCGGTCGCCATACGTGGCGCCCAGGCAGCTTTGTCGCCCGCCTTTGGCGCACCTGCTACGCCACTGCCATGGCAGGCCATGCAAACTGCGGCATAAACGGCGGCGCCGTCACGCGGTTTGCCATCGGATTTGACCACGGCCTTCTGCATTTCGACTCTGGCAACGGGCTGGATTCGCATATCTGCGTCATCGGTATTGCTGACCGGCGTGCTCCCCTTCCCTTTCAGTGAGAGCGGCCAGATGAGCGCACACAAAACAACTGCCACAATGATCGTGATCAGCATGGTCGATTTTGAGAAATTTTGTTTTTCAGCCATGTTTCACCTGTAAAAATTGTTTGGTAAGGCGCTGATTGTAGCGTGTTTTCAATTTGCTAAAGTGCCACGGGATGGACTCGCAAAGGCAAACCGGCTATCCTCTCGCGCTCTGCGCCCGTAGCTCAGCTGGATAGAGTACTGCCCTCCGAAGGCAGTAGTCATTTAGCAAGGGTGCCGTAAAATGAGTATTGCCCTCGCCTTGCGATGTGGCCCAAAGCGCCTGTAGCTCAGCTGGATAGAGTACTGCCCTCCGAAGGCAGGGGTCACTGGTTCGAATCCAGTCAGGCGCACCAAAACCCTCTCGTAGCAACGTTTTTTCGGAATTCGCCGCGAATTTTCCGTGCCCAACGTGTTTTTTAGCGCGACATCAACAGTCTATTTCCTAATTGGCTGGGCACGAATTTCGGAAAAGGGTAGTCGTCTTGTTTTCGGATAGGCATTTCTCCGTGCCCATTCTGTGCCCAAATTGTGCCCGTGCCGTGCCCACGAAAAATGAGGGGCGTCGATAATGGGAGCGTTTTGAATACTGCCTTCCGTGCCCGAGCCGAGTTGCTCTGGCAAACACCACCAACGGATGGCGGCTATGTGGTGCCCTATCCAACTGGCGCTTCCGCTCCTCAACGGCCTGATGATGTTTTCATGGGCAATGACGGCTTACTGATCATAAAGCTGCCGACTACGGAACTTATTCGATGGAGTGCTGTTCGGCCTGATCGGTCATCCAAGACTTGCTTTTTTGCCGACCGCACCTCGCGTTGTGGTCATTCGAAGATTTCCAACGAAAATCGGCGGCCTCATT
>JBIJCY010000255.1:0-4634 GCA_044344385.1 Rhodocyclaceae bacterium
TCATGTATTCGCAGCCGTGATCGCCGACGCCTTCAACGACGGCGGTCGCACCCGAGTTGCGCACGGCAAAGCGTTCGCCGCCAACGCCAGCAAAGAAGGCCTCACCCTCGATCGCACCGTAGAGCACCGTGTTGCCGATGATGATGTTGCTTGATGTATCGCAGCGGAAAGCGGCGTTCGGACGAACGATGATGCGCCCGCCCGACAGACCCTTGCCGACGTAATCGTTGCCTTCACCGACCAGATCAATGGTCACGCCACGCGCCAGCAGCGCACCAAAGCTCTGACCGGCGGTGCCGTTCAGGGTTACGTGAATGGTGTCGTCCGGCAGACCGGCATGGCCGTACTTTGCGGCAACGCGGCCGGAGAGCATGGCGCCAACGGTACGGTTGATGTTGCGTACCGGAAGTTCAATATTGACCTTCTCGCCTTTGTCCAGTGCCGGCTTGGCCAGTTCAATGAGCTGGTTGTCGAGCGCCTTGGCAAGGCCGTGATCCTGCATCTCGCAATGCAGCACCGGCGACGTTGCGGCGACGGCCGGGCGATAGAAAATGCGGCTGTAGTCGAGCCCCTGCGCCTTCCAGTGCGTAATGCCCTTTTGCATGTCGAGCAGATCGGCACGGCCGATCAGGTCGTCGAACTTGCGGACACCCATTTCTGCCATCAACTCACGCACCTCATCGGCGACGAAGAAGAAGTAATTGACGACGTGCTCGGGCTGGCCGGTGAACTTTCGGCGCAGCGCCGGGTCTTGCGTCGCGACGCCGACCGGGCAGGTGTTGAGGTGACACTTGCGCATCATGATGCAGCCTTCAACAACCAACGGCGCCGTCGCGAAGCCGAACTCATCGGCACCAAGCAATGCGCCAATCAGCACGTCGCGACCGGTCTTCATCTGACCGTCAACCTGTACGCGCACACGGCCGCGCAGTCCGTTGAGGACCAGCGTCTGCTGCGTCTCGGCGAGACCCAACTCCCACGGCGAACCGGCGTGCTTGATTGACGACTGCGGGCTGGCACCGGTGCCGCCATCATGGCCGGCAATGACAATGTGATCAGCCTTCGCTTTGGAAACACCGGCAGCCACTGTACCGACACCGACTTCCGAAACCAGCTTGACGCTGATCGAAGCGGCGGGGTTGGCATTCTTTAAGTCATGGATCAGCTGCGCCAGATCTTCAATCGAGTAAATGTCGTGATGCGGCGGCGGCGAAATCAGGCCGACACCCGGCACCGAGTGGCGCAGGAAACCGATGTACTCGGACACCTTGTGCCCCGGCAACTGGCCACCTTCGCCCGGCTTGGCGCCTTGCGCCATCTTGATCTGGATCTGATCGGCGTTGGCCAGATACTCGGCAGTGACGCCGAAACGACCCGAAGCGACCTGCTTGATCGCCGAGCGCAGGCTATCGCCCTCCTGCAGCTGATAATCGCGTTCGATGCGGCTCTTGCCGATGATGTCCGAGACCATCTGACCGGCCTTGACCGGCTTGAAGCGTGCCGGATCCTCACCACCTTCGCCGGTATTCGACTTGCCACCGATACGGTTCATGGCGATGGCCAGCGTGCTGTGCGCTTCGGTCGAAATCGAGCCGAGCGACATGGCGCCGGTGGCAAAACGCTTGACGATTTCCTTGGCCGACTCGACTTCTTCAAGCGGTACGGCAGGCCCAACCGATTTGATCGCGAACAGGCCGCGCAGCGTCATGTGACGCTCGGTCTGATCGTTGATGATCTTGGCGTATTCCTTGTAGGTGTCGGTCTTGCCCGAACGCGTCGCGTGCTGCAGCTTGGCGATCGCATCCGGCGTCCACATATGCTCTTCGCCACGCACGCGGTAGGCGTACTCGCCGCCTGCATCGAGCATGGTGGCCAGCACCGGATCGTTACCAAATGCCTGCTTGTGCAGACGAATCGCTTCTTCCATGACTTCGAAAACGCCGATACCCTCAACCTGCGTTGAGGTGCCGGTGAAATACTTGTCGATCAGCTTCTTCTGCAATCCGATGGCTTCGAAAATCTGTGCGCCGGTGTAGGACATGTAGGTTGAAATGCCCATTTTGGACATAACCTTGAGCAGGCCCTTGCCGACGCCCTTGACGAAGTGCTTGACCGCCTTGTCACCCTTTTCACCGCCACCTGCGAGTTGCTGCAGCGTTTCGAGTGCGAGGTAGGGATGCACGGCTTCGGCACCATAACCGGCGAGCACGGCAAAGTGATGCGTCTCGCGGGCGGCGCCGGTTTCAACGACCAGACCGACGCGCGTACGCAGCCCTTTGGCGACTAGATGCTGATGCACTGCCGAGGTGGCGAGCAGCGCCGGGATGGCAACACGCTCGGCATCCAGTTTGCGATCGGAGACAATCAGAATGCTGCAACCGTTGTGAACGGCGTCCTCTGCTTCGGCGCACAACGAGGCCAGCCGGGCTTCAACGCCTTCTTTGCCCCAGGCCAGCGGGTAGCAGATATCGAGTTCGGCCGACTGAAATTTGTCGCCGGTATAGCCCGAAATATTGCGCAGCTTGGCCATGTCGGCGTAATCAAGCACCGGCTGCGTCACTTCGAGACGGTAAGGCGGGTTGATCTCGTTGATGCCAAGCAGGTTCGGCTTGGGGCCGATGAACGACACCAGCGACATGACCAGCTGTTCGCGGATCGGATCAATCGGCGGATTGGTCACCTGCGCAAACAACTGACGGAAGTAGTTGAACAAGGGCTTGTTCTTCGACGACAGCACGGCGAGCGGCGAATCGTTGCCCATCGAACCGGTCGCTTCCTCGCCCGAGGTGGCCATCGGCTCAAGAATGAACTTGATGTCTTCCTGGCTGTAGCCGAAGGCCTGCTGGCGATCGAGCATCGAGGCGGCACATTCGGGCGCCGCGGCGCCGACCGGCACTTCCAGCCCGTCGAGCTTGATGTTGATGCGGCTCAGCCAGTCCTGATAAGGCTTCTGGCGTGACAGCGTGTCTTTCAGCTCAAGATCTTCAATGATGCGGCCTTGCTCGAGATCGATCAGGAACATCTTGCCCGGCTGCAGGCGCCATTTCTTGACGATCTTGGCGTCGGGAATCGGCAGCACGCCGGATTCCGAAGCCATCACGACGAGGTCATCATCGGTGACGAGATAACGCGCCGGACGCAGACCATTTCGGTCGAGCGTTGCGCCGATCTGGCGACCATCGGTAAAGGCCACGGCGGCGGGGCCGTCCCACGGCTCCATCATCGCAGCGTGATATTCGTAGAAGGCGCGGCGCTTCTCGTCCATCAGCGTATGCGATTCCCAGGCTTCGGGAATCAGCAGCATCATCGCGTGGGCGAGCGAATAGCCGCCCATCACCAAGAGTTCGAGCGCGTTGTCGAACGACGCCGAATCGGACTGGTTCGGGTAAATCAACGGCCACAGTTTTTCCAGATCAGCGCCAAGCAATGGCGACGACGTACCCTTTTCACGGGCGCGCATCCAGTTGTAGTTGCCGCGCAACGTGTTGATCTCGCCGTTGTGCGCGATCATGCGGAACGGGTGCGCGAGGTGCCAGGTCGGGAAGGTGTTGGTCGAGAAACGCTGGTGCACCAACGCCAGCGCCGAAACGCAACGCGGATCCTTGAGGTCGGTGAAGTACTCGCCGACCTGATCGGCAAGCAGCAAGCCTTTGTACACGATCGTCCGCGCCGACATTGACGGCTGGTAAAACTCCTTGCTGTGCTTGAGGCCAAGCGCTTTGATAGCATTCGCGGCGCGGCGGCGGATGACGTAAAGTTTACGCTCCAGCGCGTCGGTCACCATGATGTCAGCGCCACGACCAATGAAGATCTGGCGGATCACCGGTTCCTTGGCTCGCACCGTCGGCGACATGGGCAGATCACGGTCGACCGGCACATCGCGCCAGCCGAGAACCACCTGTCCTTCGGCGCGTGTCGCCCGCTCAATTTCTTCCTGACAAGCAAGACGCGAAGCGGACTCCTGCGGCAGAAAAACCATACCGACACCGTAGTCACCGACCGGCGGCAAAACGACGTCAAGCCGGGCCATTTCTTCACGCAGATAGGCGTCAGGGATCTGGATCAGAATGCCCGCACCGTCGCCCATCAGGGGATCTGCGCCCACCGCACCGCGGTGATCGAGATTTTTCAGAATCTGCAGACCCTGTTCGACGATCGAGTGGCTTTTCTGCCCCTTGATGTGTGCGACAAAACCGACACCACAGGCGTCGTGCTCGTTAGCCGGGTCGTATAGCCCCTGCCGGTCAGGTACAGCCGAATCCATCACGCTCGATTCCTCACAAAACAAAGGTGTCACACAGAGTTGTCCGATTTGCCCAAGGCCCGCCAAACGTCAAAAAAGCCGGCGGACAGCCGGCTTACAAAATTTCAGGGCAACTGCGGAATATACCGCGAAAATCGCCGGTTTTCAAGATGCGGCGGCGCACCACGGCTGTGCGCAGAGACAAATCCTGCTTAGATTTCGCCGACAGCAAACAGGCGGCGATGTTCTTTCATGGCGTAACGATCGGTCATCCCGGCGATGTAATCAGCGACCGAGCGCGCCTGATCGCCATCAGCCGGCGCCTGATACTGCGGTGGCAGCAGGCGGGGGTCGTCAATAAAAGCACCAAAAAGGTCGGAGATGATTCGGC
>JBIJCY010000256.1:0-4589 GCA_044344385.1 Rhodocyclaceae bacterium
GCTATCCATACGCCGCGCTGACGGCGCTGCATTGCACGCGCACGTGGACTATTCAATGGTGGCGGGAGAGATGCGTCTTGCCATGAGCGACGTCACCGCTTTGAGGAAGGCCGAGCGGGAAAGCCGCCTGTTCCTCCAGCGAATCGCCAGGCTTACGGGCCGGGAGCGTGAGGTACTCCACTACGTCATGAGTGGCATCCCCAATGCTGAAGTCGCAGCCCGGCTGGAAGTCAGTCTCCGGACCGTAGAAGGCCACCGTGGGCGCATCCTGCTCCGGACCGGGACTCGCTCCTTTCTCGAATTGTCGCAGCTCGCCGCAAGAGCCGGCTGCTTGCTCTCCGATACCGAGCCCGGCGCTGTTCTGAGCTGAATCCGCGCACCAGCACACAGGCCTTGCGCAACCCCATGCTGTCTCCTGGCGCCACTTCCCGCGAAGCGATTTTGCGGCTATTACGCGCGTAATAACCAGACTACTCGCCCCTCCCCAACTCTGGTGTAATAGCTCTCGCATACTTCCAGTCAATATGCGAAACTAAATGCCCCTTTTTGAGCCTCCACTTCGGACTTTCCAGGCGGCTCTCATATGGCAAAAAGTGCGCCAGTTGAGTGCCCTACCCTACATCGGCCGGGAGCAGCCCGGCAATGATTGCATTAAGGCGACGGCGGGTTTTTATGAAAACATCCAGCTCTTTTCTAAGACTTCAAGTTTCCTTGATTGTCATCGCAAGCCTCGCACTGGTTTGGGTGATTGCCTTTTACGAACTGGATCGTAGCAAGCAAGGGCTGTTGCGCGAAGCTGAAGTAAGAACAACAGTTCAAGCACACGTATTCGCGGAATATTCCCTATCCACAATCAAGCGTATTAACGAAATCCTGCTGGATACGCGGCAGTATTGGACGGGGGACTGGAAATCTTTTTCGGAAGTAGTTACGCACAAGCAAGAGAGTATTAGCGATCTTGCTTTTCAGGTTGCCGTCATTGATCGTGAAGGCTTGCTGGCCTTTTCCAACCTGGCCAAGCCGGCAGACCGGACCGATTTGAGTCAGAGAGAGCATTTCCGGATACGCCACGAATCGCCAGATGTTGACCATCTATTCATCAGCAAACCAGTCAAGGGAAAGGTCTCTGGAAAGTGGTCGATCCAATTTACCAGGCCAATCCATAAGAACCGAAATTTCAGCGGTGTGCTGGTGGTTTCTGTCAGCCCGGAACTGTTCGGCCAGTTTGCTGAAAAACTCCGTGCCAGTGTCATCACAGTCGTGCGCGACACCGGTGAAATGATGGCACGCTACCCGGCAGTTGAATCCAGCTTTGGTCACATTCTGAAAGACCGGCCATTTCTCAAGCCGGACGCCCCTGTTTCCGGAAATTTTCGTCAGATCGCTTCCGTCGATGCGGTTGATCGAATTTATGGTTTTTACAAACTTCCGGAATACGGCTTGAGTTTTTAGGTGGGCGAGGCGGTAAACGACATACTGGCGCCCTACTTTTCCCATAGAAAAGTGGTCTATGGGATCGCCACAGCGCTCAGCATCGTTCTCATGGTGATCTTTTTGATGTTGTTCCGTTCATTTTCTGCCCTTGAATTTACACGACAACAATTGGTCCTTTCCAAGGAGCAGGCTGAAGCGGCAAACCGTGCAAAAAGCGCTTTTCTTGCCAATATGAGCCATGAGATTCGCACGCCGATCAACGCCGTACTCGGCTTTGCCTATCTTTGCCTTAAGCAGGATCTACAACCGCGCGAGCGCGAGTATCTCGTCAAAATACAAAGTGCATCACAGTCCCTGCTAGGGATCGTCAACGACATTCTCGATTTTTCAAAAGTGGATGCCGGCATGCTCAAGCTGGAATCCATCACCTTCAGTCTGGATGAGGTATTGACGCGGGCCGCCAGCCTGTTTGACCGGCAAATGCGCGAAAAAGGGGTGGAGCTGGTTGTCGGCACCTCGCGTAGCGGCATGCTTTGCACATCGTGCAATCATAAAACGGACTGTAGAAGATGCGTTTCAGCGCCTCCTGAAAAGAGCGTGGTTTCATTGTTCAGCGAATCTTCAACCACCGTACCGGATCGGCTGATCGGTGACCCGCTCCGTCTGGGGCAGGTGCTGGTGAATCTACTGAGCAATGCGGTCAAGTTCACCGAACGCGGTGAGGTAATTCTGTCGGTTGAACCGGTCTCGGTTTCTGCCGACGCGGTGATCTTGCTATTTGCCGTGCGCGATACCGGCGTGGGTTTGACGCCTGATCAGCAGAAAAATCTGTTTAGCGCATTCTCTCAAGCTGACAGCTCGACAACGCGAAAATACGGCGGCACCGGACTTGGCTTGGCACTCAGCAAGCAATTAGTCACGTGCATGGGGGGCAAGATTACAGTAGAGAGCGAAGCGGGGGTTGGCTCCTGTTTTAGCTTTACTGCGCGCTTTGGTGTCGCGGTTGAGAACGCTTCATTACCCGCGCACGCAGCGCTTGGCCGAAAAAAAGCACTGGTGGTTGATGACAATTTGGTCATGCGAACATTGCTCGGCGGCATGGCTAATTCCGTTGGCTGCCAGGTTGAAATGGCAGATTCCGGCAAGGCGGCGCTGGCGCGCTTCGACAACGGAGAAACATTTGACATCGTCCTGATGGATTGGCGGATGCCCGATCTGGATGGTTTGTCTACCGCTCTCAAACTTAAAAATTCCGGGAATGCGACGCCTGTCTTGCTGATTACCGGCGATGAGTCTGAGCTGGCGCGCCTTGAGGCGCGTTTGATGGATGTCGACATTGCTGCGTTTTTGAGCAAGCCGGTGTCAACGTCAGCCTTGCTCAATGCCATAACCACGGCACTGGGCGGACTATCCACACAACCGTTGCCGGTAGCGGTAGGCTCGAAAAAGTCGAGTCTTCCTGATCTGACGGGGGCGCGAATCCTCCTTGTTGACGATAATGAATTTAATCGGGAGGTTGGACTTGAGCTGATCAAGCTCACCGGTGCGACGGTTGAAACCGCCGACGATGGCGCGCAGGCCGTGGCCGCAGTCGCCAACGGGGACTTCAATCTGGTACTGATGGATATTCAGATGCCGGTGATGGATGGCTATACCGCAGCCCGGATCATCCGTGACCGCTGGCCCGATCTGCCGGTGATCGCCTTGACCGCACATGCCATGGTTGAGGAGAAGGCGCGCGTGCTGGCCGCTGGCATGAACGACATCATCACCAAGCCGATCATGCCTGACACGCTCTACGCATTGCTGGCAGGCTTTTTGGGGAGTAGCAGGCTTGAACAGTCAGTGGGTGTGACAAAGCCAGATCTGCCGCCTGGCGTGCCTCCGGAGACGCCTGTTACCCCGGAAGTCGGCCCTTCTGTCATGAGCGATACATTTGATCTCAGTGCGGCACTTGCCCGCGTGAATGGGGATCGCGTTTTGCTGATGCGATTTTTACACCTGTTTCGTGAGCGGAATGCAGGCTGTGTTGATGATATTGGCGCAGCGCTTTCCAAGCTGGATTTTGAAACTGCACGGCGGCTCGCGCATTCCCTGAAGAGTGGCGCAGGAACGGTTGGGCTGGTTGAACTCCAGAATGCCGCAGAAAAGTTGGAAAAGGCTACAGAAAATCGGCAGAAAGGCTCGGGTGATACGAGCCGCCTTGAGGAATTTTCCACGCTTGAAACCAGCTGGGTGCGGGCTCAAGAGGCGCTAGCAGCCTTGCTCGACACGGCCTCGGTCACGTAGTAAAACACAACAAATACACAGGGAGAACCACCATGGAAGAATTGCTTAACGGCGCACATGCTACCCGCGCCGATACCCCGAATGGCCGAATCCTGATCGTTGATGACGACCCTGTGGTGTCCGGAATGCTTGGTGTTTCACTTACCGCAGCGGGCCATCAGATTGTTGAAGCAAGCTCGGGGGAACAGGCCTTGGCCTTGCTCGCTGAAGTGGGCGCAGCGCCGTTTGATGTCGTCTTTCTTGACATTGAAATGGGGATGGGCATCGATGGCTACGAGACCTGTCGCCGTTTGCGTGAGCTCGCGGCGACGCGTGACGTTCCGGTTATCTTTCTCTCCGGGCACGATACGCTAGATGACCGTATGCGTGCTTATGACGCAAGGGGAAGTGATTTCATGTCAAAACCCTTTGTGCCGGAAGAAGTATCGCGCAAAGCTGGAATGGCGATTCGTCACAATCGTCGACAAGTGGTGGTCGTTGCAGAGACCAACTCTGATACCACGATGACTGCATTGACGAGCCTTGGTGAAACAGGCGTTATTCTTAAATTCAGTCGCGGTGCGCTGGGTTGCCGCACGCTGCATTCCCTCGCGGTGCTGGCAATCGAGTCGATGGGCGCTTATAAAATTGACTGTCACATCCAGCTGCGATCGCCAACCCAGGTCATGACATTGACGCCCCGTGGTGCGGCTTCTCCGCTTGAAGAGTCCATCATTGTCAATTCGAAAGACCGGGGGCGCATTTTCAGCTTCGGAAACCGTCTTGTCATCAATTACGAAAACGTGTCATTGCTGGTCACGAACATGCCTGTTGACGATGACGATTTTTGCGGACGTATCCGCGATCATGCGACGACGCTTGCGGAG
>JBIJCY010000257.1:0-4586 GCA_044344385.1 Rhodocyclaceae bacterium
CGGATCAGGCGCAAGGCGCCAAAACCGTTCATCCCGGGCAGGATGATGTCGAGAAAAACCAGATCGGGCTTTTCCTGACGAATCAATTCCATGCCCCGTTCAGCGTCCAGTGCTTCCAGCGTCAGATAACCCGATGACCGCAGTATTTTCTTGAGCACCGCGATGATCGTGGGCGAATCATCAATAATCAGCGCTCGCGCTCCCTTGCGTGCATTGATACGTTTCCTGATACGGCGTTCTACGGCCTGTGGCACGGCGCCCGTCGCTGGTGGCAATACCGACTCGGCGACTGTTGCCTGGACGGGTTCATCTTTCTTGGGCGTTGTCCAAAGCCGCTTGAAGAAACTCATGATCCTGCCTTTTCAATAGAGGTAATGCATACGGCAATTTAAATGCCTGTGCTGCTTGCCCCCGCAATTCTGCACGAGCGGCGCGCGAAAGACAAAACTAATAACCGCTTCTCCTGACATAAGTATAAGTGCACCAACAAACAGGCGCCGCGGGCGCCGGTCCGGCAACCCAAACCGCGTATAATCCTCGGTTTAGCTCATTTTTTGATCGTTACCGGCCATGCAGGAAAAATACCAACCCGCGGACATCGAACTGGCCGCCCAGGACCACTGGAACAAGACTGGCGCCGCGCGTGCCGTAGAAGATATCAGCAAGCCCAAATATTACTGTCTTTCAATGTTCCCCTACCCTTCGGGCAAGCTGCACATGGGGCACGTGCGTAACTATACGATCGGCGATGTATTGGCGCGTTTCCACCGGATGCAGGGCTATAACGTCATGCAACCAATGGGTTGGGACGCTTTCGGCATGCCGGCCGAGAACGCAGCGATCCAGAACAAGGTGCCGCCGGCGCAATGGACTTACGCCAACATCGAATACATGAAGGGCCAGCTCAAGCGCCTTGGCTTCGCCATCGACTGGGAGCGCGAGCTCGCCACCTGCAAGCCTGACTACTACCGCTGGGAGCAGTGGCTGTTCACCCGCCTCTACGAAAAAGGGCTGATCTACAAACGCCTCGGCACGGTGAACTGGGACCCGGTTGACCATACCGTGCTCGCCAACGAACAGGTCATCGACGGTCGTGGCTGGCGTTCGGGCGCGCTGATCGAAAAGCGCGAAATCCCCATGTACTACATGAAGATCACCGCCTACGCCGAAGAGCTGCTGGCTGATCTTGACCAACTCGGCGGCTGGCCGGAACAGGTCAAGCTGATGCAGAAAAACTGGATCGGCAAGAGCACCGGCGTACGCTTCGCCTTCCCGGTCCAAATTTCCGACGCAGGCGCATCAACCTCTCCTACCCTTCAAGGGGAGGGGCCGGGGGTGGGGATGGGGGAAAGCGAAACGGACCAAGCCTCCGCACTACCTGACAAACTCTGGGTGTTCACCACCCGAGCCGACACCATCATGGGCGTCACCTTCTGCGCCGTCGCCGCCGAGCATCCGCTGGCGACCTATGCGGCGAAGAACAAGCCCGAACTCGCCGCCTTCATTGAGGAATGCAAGCAGGGCGGCGTCGCCGAAGCCGATATGGCAACGATGGAAAAGAAGGGCATGCCTACCGGCATCTTCGTCAATCATCCGCTGACTGGCGCGCAAATTGAAGTCTGGGTCGGCAACTATGTGCTGATGGGCTACGGCGACGGTGCCGTGATGGCCGTGCCGGCGCACGATGAACGCGATTTCGCTTTTGCCAAAAAATACAATCTGCCAATCAAACAAGTCATTGCCGTTGACGGCGAGCCCTTTTCGCTCGGCGGCTGGCAGGAATCATACGCCGACAAGGCAAACGGCATCTGCGTCAATTCCGGCAAGTACGACGGACTCGCCTACGCGGCAGCGATTGACGCGATCGCAGCCGACCTCGCGAGCAAGAGCCTTGGCGAGAAAAAAGTCCAGTTCCGCCTGCGCGACTGGGGCATTTCACGCCAGCGTTACTGGGGCTGTCCGATTCCGGTCGTACACTGCGCAACTTGCGGTGACGTGCCGGTGCCTGACGAACAGTTGCCGGTTGTCCTGCCCGAGAACGTTACCGTCGACGGGGCCGGTTCACCGCTTGCCCGCATGCCCGAGTTTTACGAATGCACCTGCCCGAAATGCGGCAAACCAGCGCGCCGCGAAACCGACACCATGGATACCTTTGTCGAGTCGTCGTGGTACTTCCTGCGCTTCTGCTGCCCTGACAACGATCAGGCGATGGTAGACGAACGCGTCGCCTACTGGTGCAAAGGCGGTATCGACCAGTACATCGGCGGCATCGAGCACGCCATCCTGCACCTGCTCTACTCGCGCTTCTGGACCAAACTGATGCGCGATGTCGGCCTGTTTGGCGAACACCGAATCGACGAACCCTTTGCCAACCTGCTGACGCAGGGCATGGTGGTGGCACCGACCTTCTATCGCGAAGACGCCAGCGGCAAGAAAGAATGGATCAACCCGGCCGACGTTGAGGTCACCCACGACGACCGCGGTCGCGCCACGGGCGCCACGCTGCGCGCTGATGGCCTGCCGGTGGTGATTGGCGCTACCGAGAAAATGGCCAAATCAAAGAACAACGGCGTCGATCCGCAATCGCTGATCGACCAGTACGGCGCCGACACGGCGCGTTTGTTCATCATGTTCGCCAGCCCGCCCGACCAGTCGCTTGAATGGTCCGACGCCGGTGTTGAAGGTGCTTTCCGCTTCCTTAAGCGGGTCTGGAAACTGGTCTTCGAGCACGTATCGAGCGGCCTTGTCGCCCCTTACACAAATGGCGAGCTGCCTGACGAACTCAAGACCTTCCGCCGCCAATTGCATCAGACGATCGGCAAGGTCGCCGACGACTACGGCCGGCGCAAGCAGTTCAACACGGCAATTGCCGCCGTGATGGAACTGCTTAACGCCTACGCCAAACTCGGCGACGAGTCCGCCGTCGCGCGCGCAGTCAAGCAAGAAACGCTGGAAGCCGTTGCACTGATGCTCTCCCCGATCGTGCCCCATGTCTGCGAAGCACTTTATTCCGCACTCAAACCGGGGCAGGAGGCTGGCGTGCACGCCTTTCCCAGGGTCGATGAAAGCGCGCTGGTGCAGGACGAAATCGAGCTGATGCTGCAGATCAATGGCAAACTACGCGGCAGCCTGCGCGTACCGGCCAGCGCCGACAAAGCCACCATCGAAACCATGGCGCTTGCCTGCGAAGCTGCACAAAAGCAGCTTCAAGGTCAGCCGCCGAAAAAACTGATCGTCGTGCCAGGCCGTCTGGTCAATATCGTCGCATGAGGAATATGCAAATGCGCGCCATCCTGTTTGTCTTCGCTCTCTCACTCCTTGCCGGCTGCGGTTTCCAGCTCAGAGGTTCCTATTCGCTGCCCTACGAGAGCCTGTATCTGGACATGCCGGACTACTCGGAAATTGGCGCTGGTCTCAAACGCGCGATTCGCGGCTCGGATTCGACACGACTGGCAGAGACGCCTGAAGACGCGCAAGCGAAGTTCATCCCGATCGCCGATGCGCGCGAAAAAGTCATCCTGTCGCTGTCCGGCACAGGCCGTGTACGGGAGATTCGCCTGCGCTACCGCTATGGTTACCAAATTGCCGACAGCAAGGGACGTTCGCTGACAGCCCCCAACGAAATCGAGTTGACGCGCGACTTTAACTACGACGACTCGAATGTGCTGGCCAAGGAGCAGGAAGAAGTGCTGCTCTGGCGCGACATGCAGAATGACATGGTGCAGCAGATCATGCGCCGGCTGGCAGCCGTCAAACCGGTCTGGCCAACGGCACCGCAGTAAGAACACGCGCCAAATGCAACTGAAGGGCGAACAGCTCGCGGCGCACCTGGAGCGCGAACTCCAGCCGGTTTACGTCGTCTATGGCGACGAACCGCTGCTCGTCATCGAGGCGGCAGACGCCATCCGCGCCGCCGCACGACGGCGCGGCTTCGATGAACGCGAAGTCCTTACCGCGTTGAGCGGTTTCAACTGGCTCGAACTGCATCACGCAACAGGCAATATGTCGCTCTTTGGCGGCCGCAAGCTCATCGATCTGCGCATCCCGACGGGCAAGCCGGGGCGCGAGGGCGGCGCGGCGTTACAGGAATATTGCGCCCGCCCGTCTCCCGACGCGCTGCTCCTCGTGACACTGCCCGGGCTCGACTGGAAAGATGAAAAAGCCGCCTGGCTGGGCGCGCTGGCTGGCGCGGGCGCTGCCGTCAAGCTGATTCCGCCCAACCTGGCCGAGTTACCGGCCTGGATTGCCGGCCGCCTGCGCCGCCAGGAGCAAAGCACCGATGCCGAAGGGCTGCGTTTCATCGCCGAGCGTGTTGAGGGCAACCTGATTGCGGCGCATCAGGAAATCCAGAAGCTTGGCCTGCTGCACCCGGCGGGCGCCCTCAGCCTGGCGCAGATTCAGAATGCCGTTCTCAATGTGGCGCGTTACGACATTGACGGTCTGCGCGAAGCGCTGCTCGCCGGCGATGTGGCGCGGCTGACGCGAACGATTGACGGCCTGCATCAGGAAGGCGAAGCACCGCCGCTGGTGCTCTGGGCGATGACCGAGGAAGTACGTGCGCTGGCACGGATCAAGACCGGGCTACG
>JBIJCY010000034.1:0-15373 GCA_044344385.1 Rhodocyclaceae bacterium
GGCGCGGTTGTCCTTGATGACAAGATGTCCGGAGTTTGGCCTGAAATCCGCGAGGGCGATGTTGCCAATGGTGCCGGGGCGCAAGCCTTCGCAGGCCAGCAGCATCATTGCTCGATCACGCAGAAGGGTGCGCGAGGATTTTCCAGCTTGGCTTTGGAAAAGTTCCTCCGGCCTGATGAAACCGGCTTTGATGATGGCAAGGTACTTGTCTGTCGGCAGACTCTTGATGGAAAGGTGATGGTTCTGCTTGGTTCCTTTGATGGTCTTGCGGAGTTTGTGTGAAATCTTCTCGTATTCGAGCTTGAGCTGCGAGCGAGTTGTGAATGATCGAATGTTTGGCTCAAGGAAGACTTCGAGGTAGGAGTCGAGATACAGAGCAATGTGATTCAGGCGCTTTTTGCAAGTATTAGGCTCTACGGCATCCGGCAAATCCTTTGGGGCCTTGCCTGCCTTTGGGCTGGTGAGGAAGATCACCTTTCTGTCCCCCATTGCCTCGATCTCTGGCAAGGGCCGATAACAAAGCTCCCCAAGTTTCTTGGCCTCGTCATCCGTGAGGCAACAGCCTTCGGTTGCCCGCAGAGCCAACTCGACTTTATGGGCTGTGCAAAACCGATAGAAAATTCGCAGTGACTGGGCCACCAACTCGCGCGTGTGAGGGTTTGTGAACTTATCCGTCAAAAACTTGCTGAACGGGTAGTGAACCGACCCGTCGTCGTGTAGCAGAAGATAACTCCGTCTAGCGTAAACCTGCCTCATTAAGCACCTCCGTACCGCATATATGAAACCATTTTATTAGTCTTGTAAAAAAATACAAATATTGAGTCGTGCGAAAACAATATGCATCCGCCAGGTAAGACATACAGGCATTAAATTACCTTAAGCCCAAAAATACAACCATACCATTTCGCAGAAGGTGCATTGATTCCACGAGCAGCCATCGGTCACCGGCAGGATCAGTGATTGCGCTTCGCTCGGCGGGCGGAAGACGGGTTCGACGTAACGGATCGGCATAGGGCGTCGGCACTCAATCGAAGTAGCTGCGCGCTGCCTCGAAACGCTGGGCGTAGTAGCGGTCGGCCATTTGGTCGATACGTACCTTGCCATTGGTCGAAGGGGCGTGCACAAACCGGTCATCGCCAATGTACACGCCGACATGCGAGAAAGCCGCATTGCGCGTGTTGAAAAAAACCAGATCCCCGGGGCGCAGGCTGGTGCGCTCGACAGGGCGGCCGGCGCGGGCGATGTCGGCGGCACTGCCGCTGATCTTCAGGCTGGCTGCCTTGCCGAAGATATAGCTCACCATGCCGCTGCAGTCGAGGCCGGCCTCGGGGTTTTTGCCGCCAAAACGGTAGCCGGTATCGATCAGGCCGAGCGCGAACAAGGCCACCTCGTGACCGTGTTCGCTGACCTGAGGGCGCTCCGCCGCACGTTCAAAAATCGGCGGGCCGCTGCTGCAGGCAGCGAGCAGCAATGCATAGCAACAGACGACAAGACGAAACACTTTTTTCAGGCGCATTCTTGAAGTATAAACTGCAGCTTTCACCTTTGCCGACACGGCTATGGATTACGCCATGAATCTCAAGGATACCCAGCTCCTTCGCACGCATTGCTTTGTTGATGGCCAATGGATAGCCGCCGATGGTGGCCGTGTGGTCGTTGTCACTGATCCGGCCAATGGTCGCCTGCTGGCGCAGGTGCCCGATTGCGGCGCCGCCGAAACGCAGCGCGCAATTGCAGCGGCTGATACGGCGTGGCCGGCGTGGCGGGCGAAGACGGCCAAGGAACGCGCCGCGTTGTTGCGCCGCTGGTACGAACTGATTGTCTCGGCCGCTGATGATCTGGCGCAGATGATCACCGCCGAGTGCGGCAAGCCGCTGGCCGAGGCGAAGGGCGAGGTGGCTTATGGTGCGGCCTTCGTCGAATGGTTTGCCGAGGAGGGTAAGCGGGCCTATGGCGAGACCATTCCGACGACCGCCGGCGACAAGCGCCTGTTGACGATACGTCAGCCGGTCGGCGTCTGTGCGGCGATCACGCCGTGGAATTTTCCGCTCGCCATGATCACGCGCAAGGTCGCGCCGGCGCTCGCCGCCGGCTGTACGGCCATCGTCAAGCCGGCCGAGCAGACACCGTTGACGGCGCTGGCATTGGCCGAGTTGGCGAGCCGTGCGGGTATCCCTGCTGGCGTGTTCAACGTGCTGACCGGCAGCGCACAATCGGCGATCGCCATCGGTGGCGTGCTAACTGCCAGCCCTGTCGTGCGCAAACTGTCGTTCACCGGGTCGACCGAGGTGGGCCGCCTGTTGATGGCGCAGTGCGCGCCGACGATCAAGAAGCTTTCCCTGGAACTCGGTGGTAATGCCCCCTTTATTGTTTTTGACGATGCCGATGTCGATGCGGCAGTCGAAGGCGCGCTGATCGCCAAGTATCGCAACACCGGGCAGACCTGCGTTTGCGCCAACCGTTTTCTTGTGCAGAACGGCATTTACGACACATTTGCCGAAAAGCTTTCAGCGCGTGTCGCGCAGCTCAAGGTGGGCAGCGGTTTTGAAGAAGGCGTGATGCAGGGGCCGCTGATCGAGGCGAGCGCCGTCGACAAGGTCGAGGCGCATGTAGCGGATGCCGTGGCACACGGGGCGCGCATACTCACCGGTGGCAAACGACACGCGCGTGGCGGCAGTTTTTTCGAGCCGACCGTGCTGGCCGACGTGACAACCGACATGCGTGTGGCGCGCGAAGAAACCTTCGGGCCGGTCGCGCCGCTATTCCGTTTTGCTGACGAAGCTGAAGCGGTCGAGATGGCCAATGCCACCGAGTATGGCCTCGCCGCCTATTTCTATTCGCGCGACGTGGCGCGCTGCTTCCGGGTGGGCGAAGCGCTTGAGTACGGCATGATCGGCATCAATACCGGCTTGATCTCCAACGAAGTGGCGCCTTTTGGCGGCGTCAAACAATCCGGCATTGGCCGTGAAGGGTCGAAACACGGGCTCGACGAATATCTGGAGATCAAGTACCTGTGTTTCAGCATTGCCTGAGCGGGCTGTGAAAATCTCTTAACACCTACCACAGTGGCCCAAGGCCAGGCTTCGCGCAGACACAGAGTCACAGAGGAAACATGCCGCGAAGCAAATCCCGTGGGACAGAGGAACCCAATTTCAGAAGGTTTTCTCTGTGAAATCTCTGTGACTCTGTGTCTGCGCGAAGCCTGGCCTTGGGCCACTGTGGTGGATTGTAATCTTTCTACAGCCTCTCAGACTTCTCGCCCGGATCAGAACTTGATCAGGTCGAACTTCGTCAGCGTGACGTTGCGCGAAACTACGGGTGCGTTGGCCAGATGCCACGCGGTGTATTGCTCGCTGTAGAGGGTGTCCGACATGCCATCGACCGGAACAATCACTTTCATGCCGCGCATGGTCGCCCCGCTTGCGGTATAGAGCACGGCACCGTGTGCTGCCGTGCCAATGGCGATGACGGTCTGTACGCCTCTGTCCTTGAGCAACTTTTCAAGATCAGTATTGAAAAATTTGTCCACGCCGGTCGACACCACGGGCTCGCTGTCCAGTGGGGCAAGTTCGGGCAAGGTATCGGCACGCTTCCCCGTGGGGCCTGTTGCGAATGCGATCATCAAGCCTTTGGCACGCGCTTCTTCGAGCAGCTTTTTCACCGCCGGCACCGAGGCCATGCAGCGTGGGCGCGTCGTACAGTTAGGCGCGACAAAATCGAGCATCAGTAGTGCAGTCGTCTTCGGGTCGATGGTGACCGGTTTTAGCTCAGGGGCTGGCGGCGCCTTGACGGCGGCCCATTCGTCGACGACGGTTTGTGCGGATGCCGTTGCCAGACCGAGTCCCGCGACCAGAAAAAATACGGCCTGCGTCGTTGCCATACGGTTGAGCCATTGACCTGTTTTCATCGTTTCCTCCTGTGGATCGTGTTGAACAAACGGTATGATGCGTCTCTCAAACCCTCAATTAAAATGCTGCTGACAGCACTCAGACAAGGAGACCAGCAATGAATTCCCTCGGTGGTTACAACATTGAAGACCTGCAGGTTGGCATGACCGCCAGCGTTGCCAAGACGGTGACTGAAGCAGATATCGCCATGTTTGCCGGCGTTACCATGGACGTTAATCCGATACATCTCAACGAAGAGTTTGCCAAGACGACACAGTTTGGTGGTCGCATCGCCCACGGCATGCTCTCTGCAGGCTTCATCTCTGCCGTGCTGGCCAATAAGCTTCCCGGACCAGGCACGGTTTATATGGGCCAGACGATGAAGTTCAGGGCGCCGGTGCGCATCGGCGATACGGTCACCGCGACGGTCACGGTGAAAGAAGTTCTGGTCGACAAGCGTCGCTGCGTTCTGGATGCCGTGTGCTCGGTCAAGGGCAAGGATATCATCACCGGTGAATCGGTGATGTATTGCACGACCGAAAAGGCCTGATTGCTGGAAAAGTTATTAGCCACGGCGACACGGCGAGCACAGCGAAGAACAATTCAACTTACTGTTTTTCCGCCGTGCTCGCCGTGTCGCCGTGGTTCAAGCAAGTTGATCAGCCGCGCAATACCTACATCAAAACGATGTCGTACTGTTCCTGCGAGTAACTCGGTTCGGCCTGCAGTGAAATCGGCTTGCCGATAAAGTCGGAGAGCATGGCCAGCGCCTGCGATTCGTCGTCAAGGAACAGATCAATCACCGACAGGCAGCCGAGCACACGGTATTCGCGGGCGTTGAACTGGCGTGCTTCACGCAACAGTTCGCGCAGAATTTCGTAGCAGACGGTGCGTGCCGTTTTGACTTCGCCACGCCCCTGACAGGTCGGGCATTCCTCGCACAACACGTGCGCCAGTGATTCGCGTGTGCGCTTGCGCGTCATTTCGACCAGCCCCAGCGCGGTAAATCCATTGACCGTCAGGCGCGTGTGATCGCGCATCAGTGCCTTGTTGAACTCATTGAGGACGGCACTCTTGTGCTCCTCGTTCTCCATGTCGATGAAGTCGGTGATGATGATGCCGCCGAGGTTGCGGAGGCGCAGCTGGCGGGCGATTGTCTGTGCGGCTTCGAGATTGGTCTTGAAGATGGTGTCGTCGAAATTGCGCACGCCGACAAAGCCGCCGGTGTTGACGTCGATCGTCGTCATCGCCTCGGTCTGGTCGATGATCAGGTAACCACCCGATTTCAGATCAACACGGCGCGCCAGCGCCTTCTGTATTTCATCTTCAACTCCATGCAGGTCGAACAGCGGGCGCTCACCGGTGTAGTGGAAAAGCAGCGGTGCGACGGTCGGTGTGTACTCGGCGGCAAAGGCCGTGAGTTTCTGGAAGTTTTCCCGCGAGTCGATGACGATGCGCGCCGTTTCCGGATTGACGAAATCGCGCAGCACGCGTTGTGACAGAGACAACTCCTGATAAAGCATCGATGGCGGTGAGGCGGTTTTTGACTGCGTCTGCAGGTCGCGCCAGATCTTGCGCAGATAGGCGATGTCGTTGGCCAACTCGGCTTCGGAAGCAGTCTCGGCCATGGTGCGCACAATGAAGCCGCCGGGCTCGTCGGCGGGTACCAGCCGGGTGATTTTCTCGCGCAGTGCCTCGCGCTCGGACTCCTTGCCGATGCGTTGCGAAATCCCGATGTGCTTTTCCTGCGGCAGGTAGACGAGCATGCGGCCGGCTATCGAAATCTGTGTCGACAGGCGCGCGCCCTTGGTGCCCATCGGGTCCTTGATCACCTGCACGACGATGCTTTGCCCTTCGAACAGCATGCGCTCGATTGGCCGGATAGGCTCACCCGGCTGGCGCGGCTCCCAGATGTCGGCAACGTGCAGGAAGGCGGTGCGATCAAGGCCGACGTCGATGAAGGCTGATTGCATGCCGGGCAAAATGCGCACGATACGGCCGACGTAAACATTGCCGACCAAACCACGGCTTGAGCTGCGTTCGATGTGCAGTTCCTGCGCGACGCCTTGATGCATGACGGCGACGCGGGTTTCCTGCGGCGTAAAATTGATCAGAATTTCTTCGGGCATGGGGAGAGGGAAAAAGAGGAATAGGCGTAAAATTTAGGGTCACGCGCATTCTACCCTTTTCCTCAAGACTCCCTTCGATGCTCACCGCCCCACAATTACGTACGCCCGAGCTGCTCGCCCCCGCCGGTTCGCTGACCATGATGCGCACTGCTTTTGCCTTTGGTGCCGACGCCGTCTATGCCGGCCAGCCGCGCTACAGCCTGCGCGTGCGCAACAACGATTTTGGCAATCTGGAGATGCTTGGCGGCGCCATTGGAGAAGCTCACGCCGGCGGCAAACAGTTTTATGTCGTCAGCAACATCCTGCCGCACAATCGAAAGATTCGTACCTACCTCGCCGACATGGCTCCGGTGGTCGCGCTCAAGCCGGATGCGCTGATCATGGCCGACCCCGGTCTGATCATGATGGTGCGCGAGACCTGGCCCGAAATGCCGGTGCATTTGTCGGTGCAGGCCAATACGGTCAACTTCGCTGCCGTGCGTTTCTGGCAGAAGCTCGGGGTGTCGCGAATCATTTTGTCGCGCGAGCTGTCGCTCGACGAGGTGGCGGAAATCCGCCAGGAATGCCCGGATATCGAACTGGAAGTTTTCGTGCATGGTGCTTTGTGTATCGCCTATTCCGGCCGCTGTCTGCTCTCCGGTTATTTCAACCACCGCGATCCGAATCAGGGATCGTGCACCAATTCCTGCCGCTGGGATTACAAGATGAAAGCCGGTGAGGTAGATGCCGGTGGCGATGTACACGCGTGTGCTTCGGCCGCGCCGGCACCGGGCCCGGAAGCCAAAGTCTGGCTGCTCGAAGAGAAGGAGCGCCCCGGTGAACTGATGCCGATCGAGGAAGACGAGCACGGCACCTACATCATGAACTCGAAGGACCTGCGCGCCATCGAGCACGTGCAGCGCCTGACCGAGATCGGCATCGATTCGCTGAAGATCGAAGGGCGTACAAAGTCACCGTATTATGTGGCGCGTACGGCGCAGGTCTATCGCCGCGCCATTGCCGATGCTGTCGCCGGCCGTCCGTTCGATCCGACACTGCTCGGCGAACTGGAAGGGCTGGCCAATCGCGGCTATACCGACGGTTTCTATCAGCGTCATCACGAACACGAAATGCAAAACTATCTGCGCGGCCATTCCGAGTCCGGGCGCAGCCTCTATGTGGGCGACGTGATCGGCTGGGATGCGGTGCGCGGCCTGGTCGAAGTCGATGTAAAGAACCGCTTTTCAGTCGGCGACCGCATCGAGGTTATTCATCCCTCCGGCAACTTTGAGGTTTCGCTGGCGCGTATGGAAAAAGCCGATGGTGTGGCGATCAGCGTCGCGCCGGGCAATGGCCACCGCGTATGGATCGCACTCAACAGTGGGCTCGCCGCTGGGCTGCAGGGGGCAATGCTGGCGCGCTTCGTCTGAGGCGCGGATTATGGCGCACCTCTTCGTAGATATTTCATCGCACGGTTTCGGCCATCTGGCGCAGGTGGCGCCGGTGCTCAATGCCCTTGCAGCGCGCCTACCAACGTTGCGCCTGACCCTGCGCAGCGGCTTGAGCATTGAGCACCTGCAGACACGGCTGACGCCAAATTTCAAACATATCGCGGCGGCCAGTGATTTCGGCTATCTGATGCATGATGCGATCCGCATCGATCTTCCGGCGACCGCAGCGGCCTATCGTGAGCTACATACCCACTGGGCGGCACGTGTGGCCGACGAAGCCATTTTTCTGACGTCGCTACAGCCCGATCTGGTACTCAGCGACGTATCCTATCTGCCGCTCGCTGGCGCCGCACAGGCCGGCATTCCCGCGTGGGCGATGAGCTCGCTCAACTGGGCGGATCTGTTCAGTTATTTTTTCCCTGACGCGTCGTGGGCGGGGCCGATTCACCGCGAGATACTGGCCGCCTACAACAGCGCTCAACGCTTCTTGCGTTTGACACCGGGTATGCCGATGATGGATCTGCAGCGCGTCCATCCGCTCGGGCCAGTTGCCGGACTTGGAAAAGATTGTCGTTCGGCTTTGCGCGAACAACAGGGTTGCACCCCGCATGAGCGGCTGGTGCTGATCGCCTTTGGCGGCTTCAGCAAACGCCTGCCGATTGAAAGCTGGCCGCCCATTGAAGGCATCCGCTGGCTGGTTCATGAAAGCTGGCAATTGGCGCACGTCAACGCAACGGCCTTTGAGCCGCTTGGCTGGTCGTTTGTCGATCTGTTGCGCTCGGTCGACGCGGTCATCACCAAGCCGGGCTACGGCCTCTTTTCAGAAGCTGGCTGTAATGGTACGCCGGTGCTCTATGTGCGGCGGGAAGACTGGCCGGAGGAGGATTGCCTGATCGACTGGCTAGAGCATAACGGACGTTGTCGCGAGATCAGCGATGCAGACCTGCTGTCCGGCCGGCTGGCAACGCCGCTTGATGAATTGTGGCGACAGCCGATGCCGGCGACACCTGGTCCAACAGGCGCTGAAGAGGCTGCAGCGCTGATTGTTTCCCGGCTTACAGCGGGTAATCGAAGCGTTTGAGCAACTGCGCCGTTTCAAACAGCGGCAATCCCATTACCCCGGTATAGCTGCCTGCCAGATGCTCGACGAACATTCCGGCACGGCCCTGGATGCCATAAGCGCCGGCCTTGTCCATCGGCTCGCCGGTCGCTACGTAATTGCGTATCTCTGCATCGTCGAGTGCGCGAAAGCGGACTTCGCTGATCGACAGCGCCGATTCGATGCGGCCATCGAAACTGACGGCGACCGCAGTCAACACGCGGTGCGTGTGACCGGAGAGTTGACGAAGTATTCTTTTGGCATCGTTGTCGTCGAAAGGTTTACCAATGACCTTTCCCTCAAATTCAAGCGTGGTGTCAGCAGAGAGAACGGGTTGTTGCA
This sequence comes from Rhodocyclaceae bacterium, assembly GCA_044344385.1. Taxonomy (GTDB): domain Bacteria; phylum Pseudomonadota; class Gammaproteobacteria; order Burkholderiales; family Rhodocyclaceae; genus CAJBIL01. Next base: position 8,888 of record JBIJCY010000034.1, read on the forward strand.
GCAGCTTTCGCCAATCGACAATGCGCCAGCCATGCTCGGCCTTGGCCCGCGCCACGCGTTCGACGTAGGCGACCGGGTCTTCGCCGGCGTGCGGCGTTTCATCGAGTTCCTTGTCGTCGCGCGGTGGCTCGCGAAAAACGATGGTGTCGAAGTGAATGCCGATCTGGGTCAGCAGCTCGCGTCGCCGCGGGCTGCGTGATGCCAGATGCAGGCGTGGGTTCTGTGGATTGATCAGCATGCTCTGGTTTATCCCTCGCGATGGTAAGGGTGGTTTTTTATGACGCTGATTGCACGATAAAGTTGCTCGCACAGGATCAGCCGTGCCATGGCATGCGGCAGAGTCAGGCTGGACAGCCGGATGCTGTCGTTGGCGCGCTGTTTCAATTCTTCATCGATGCCATCGGCGCCGCCGATGATAAAGGCGGTATCGCCTCCCTCGCGCATCCAGTCTTCAAGACGCTGGGCGAGTTTCAGGGTGGTCAGATCATCGCCCCGTTCGTCGAGAATGACGATCCGGTTGTAGGCGGACAGAGCCACCTGCAGACGTAATTTTTCAGCAGCGAGAAGTTGTTCGCGGGTCTTCGAGCCGCGAGGCTCGGGTTTGATTTCAACGACGCTGAGTGGCAGTTCGCGCGGCATGCGCTTGATGTACTCGCCACAACCCTTGGCAACCCATTCGGGGAGCTTGTGGCCGACAGCGAGTATGCCGAGTTTCATTCCTTGGCGGCGGCCTTGCGCACACGAGCCGGGCCTTTGCCGCTCCACAACTCTTCGAGGTTGTAGTAGGCGCGAATGGTCGGCTGCATAACGTGTACGACGATGTCGCCAAGATCGACGAGAACCCATTCACCGTTCTCTTCCCCTTCCGACGATATGACTTCGCCGCCGGCTTCGCGCACCTTGTCCTGCACGTTGCGCGCGAGCGATTTGACCTGCCGGTTTGAATCGCCACAGGCGATGATTACGCGGTCGAACAGCGGTGTCAGCTTGCTGGTGTTGAAGACCTCGATATCGTGGCCTTTGATGTCTTCGAGTGCGTCGACAACGATTTTTTGCAGTTTGGTAGTGTTCATCAGGTTTGGCGGGTTTCAGCGTGGGGAGTAAAGAAAGGTGCTTTGAATATAAGCGATAACCGCGTCGGGCAGCAAATAGCGGGCGCTGTGCCCAGCGCTCAGCAGTGCGCGGATCTGTGTGGCCGAAATGTCCAGCTGGGTCATGGCAAAGGTGACAATGCGCCCGCCCGGTGCCTCGGCAAGCGCGCCAGGTGAGGCGCTGTGCCGCTGCCGGTAGACGTCGGCAAGCACGGGTGGCAGGCTGTCAGCGTCGATCGGGAACCCCGGACGGTGGGCAACAGCGATGTGCGCGAGCTTGAACAGCTCTTCCCAGCGATGCCAGCCGGGGATGCCGGCGAAAGCATCGGCACCGACAAGCAGCACCAGCGGCCTTTGCGTGCCGCACTCACTGCCCAGACGCAGGCGTTCGAGGGTCGGTACGGTGTAGCTCGGGCCCGTTGCCTCGATTTCGGCCGGATCGAGCTCAAAGCGCGGATTGTCGGTAATGGCCAGACGAACCATGGCCAGACGGTGCGCAGCGCTGGCTTGGGGGAGCTTGTTTTCCTGTGCGCGATGCGCCGGCTGGCCGGCCGGAATCCAGCGCACACCGGCCAGCCCGAGGCTGTCGGTGGCTTCCTCGGCGAGTCGCAGATGGCCGAGATGAACCGGGTCGAAGGTGCCGCCAAAAATCCCCAGGGGCGCAGGTGAAAGCGCCGCCGCTTCAGACATTTTCGTCAACAGCGACAAATACATCGCGATAACTTGCGTAGAAGCTGGCGAACAGGACCGGGGCGAGAATCAGAAGCATTGGGACAGTGAATAGCGCGGCGAAAAAATGGACACTTTCGGGCATCACGACGGCCAGCAAGCCCAGTATGATGCCCGGGATGAGTGCGCCAAAGACCGTGATTGCAGCTACGTAGGCAATGAACGCGCGCCAGTTGCGCAGGCAGGCAACAAAGCTGAAGAAAAGCGCCTTGCCGGCCGAAAAACCGTGCCACGCGGCGAGCGCCGGTGCGTACCAGTAGGCCATGACGAGCGGGACGAGAAGAACAAGAGCGATGCGTGTTGCGAAGAGGAATTGTGCACTGACGACCGCTTCTTCGCTGAGCGGCGCTCCGAACAGCATTCTGTCCATCAACAGGCCGCCGTCGGCCAGTGACGAGAGGGCGAGGATGGCGACCGTTCCGCCGAGATAGAGCGTGCCAAGCGTCAGCAGCGCCCGCGGGTTCTCGCGAAAGCCGGAAAATAGCATCAAGGGGCCGATCGTTCGCCCCTGTTCAAGCTCGCGGCAGGCATTCATCAGGCTGACCGAAAAAGCCGGGATGCAGAGCGTTGCGATGATGGCGCCGATGACCGGAACCAGACTCATCATGGCAGCCAGCATCCAGTAGCTGATGACCAGAAAAGTCAGCAGTGGCGGATTTTTGCGGAAAATGGCAAAACCGCCTGCCAGCCAGAGCCAGCCACGGCGCGCCGGGAGCTTTAGTGCTTGCATGACGTGGCAACAAACAGTTCAGGTGGCAACAAAAATATCCCGATATGAAGCGTAGACCGAGCCAGCCAGCACCGGGCCGAGAACGAGAAAGCCGAGACCAACAGGCAGTGCAGCGAAGAAGCAAAGGACCATGGTGATCAGCCCGTAAACCAGGAAGGGCACCATGTTCTTCATGCAGGCGTTGAAGCTCGCCTTGAGCGCTGGTATTGGCTGCATGTTGTTGAATACGACGAGTGCCGGTGCGAACCAGATGGCCATGAAGAGTGGAACGGAAAGCGCCAGCGCCAGCAGCATGGCGAGCAGCATGCCGCCCAGCGCCATTCCGTAGCCGGCTGCACGACCCATCATCAGGCCACTCGCGAGGCTGCCGCCACCAAGTACGGCGACGACGGCGAAAATCGCCAGCATGCCGACCATATAGAGCACGCCAAGCATGACCAACTCACCGGTGTTGCGTTTAAAGCCGGCAAACAGATCGGGAATCTCGATGGCCTCTTCTTTTGCTATTTTCCGGCAGGCGATCAGCATCCCGGCGCCGAGTACCGGCGTCAGCAAGTGAGCCGCGAGCTGGCCGATCAGCGGCACAACCGACAGCGCGACAAAAATGACGATCAGGATAACCATCATCGCGATCCAGATGCCGGGGTTGACGACAAACATGGCCCAGCCCTGCTTTAGCCATTCGAAAGCATTACCGGCCGGAACGGTGCGGCAGTCACCGTTGAATTCCGGGGCGGAAATCGGAAAGGGTTCCATGATGATGCTCGCTAGAGAGAATAGGGATACTGCATCTTGGCCGGTTTGACCGGTTTGACCGGTGGCTGGGCCGGGCTTTGGTGCGCCGCTGCGTTAGAAAGTGCCGATTACCCACTGCGGAACACTGACCGGAGCAGCGAGCGTATCCATTCTTGCGAAGTTGCCGTCGCCTTGTCGATCCATCAGGTAGTAAGGAACGCCATGAGACGGGGTGACCTTGACCATGTAAAGCTTGCCGGCAACGCGAAACTCCTCGACCGTATCGCCTTCGCGTTTCTTGATGGTCACCTGCGGCTCAAGGGCGGCATCGAAAGGGATCATTTCCGGTGGTGGCGGCGGAACAGCCGGCAGCGGCTGCAGATCAGTCCTGTTCTGGGCGAAGGCGGGGGCGGCGGCAATGGCCAGCAGGGCGATGAGAGCTTTGAGGCGGCGCATGGCGAATTTTTCCGGGTGGCGAACGATAAGCCTTGATTGTATTACAGATTGAGCAGCATCTCGCGCTCGAAAGGGAGCGGGGCAAAGCCGCGCGTCTCGTAATGCTTGAAAATCGCCTCGACGACGTCTTCCGGCTTGTCGATGATCTGGATCAGTTCGAGGTCTTCCAGCGAAGCCATGCCCTCGCTGATCATGCGCTCGCGGAACCAGTCGATCAGCCCGCGCCAGAAGGGCTCGCAGACGAGAATGATGGGAATCTTGCGGCTTTTGCCGGTCTGGATCAGTGTCAGTGCTTCGAGTAGCTCGTCGAGCGTGCCGAAACCGCCGGGCAGCACGACATAGGCACTGGCAAACTTGACGAACATGAACTTGCGCGCGAAAAAGTGGCGAAAAGTTTGCGAAATATCCTGATAGGCATTGGCTCGCTGTTCGTGCGGTAACTGGATATTCAGCCCGATGCTCGGCGATTTGCCGAAAAAAGCGCCTTTGTTGGCCGCCTCCATGATGCCGGGGCCACCACCGGAAATTACTGAAAAGCCGGCATCGGATAGCTTGCGGGCGATTTCCTCAGCGAGTTTGTAATAGGGCGAGTCGGCTGGCGTGCGCGCACTGCCGAAGATCGAGACAGCCGGACGGATCTCGGAGAGCCGTTCTGTCGCTTCGACGAACTCTGCCATAATGCCGAAAATCCGCCAGGACTCCCGTGCCGAGTAGGATTGTGCGGCAGCGTCTGAATCCGCCGTGTGAGGTAGTTTTTCTCTTTCGCTCATTTTCTTGAATTCTTGATTTCAAATATGCCTACGTTGCTACTGGTCGATGGATCGTCCTACCTCTACCGCGCTTTTCATGCCATGCCCGACCTGCGCAACCGGCAGGATGAGCCGACCGGCGCGATCTATGGCGTTCTGAACATGCTACGCCGGCTGGATGCCGACTTCAAGGCGCATGACGTGGCGTACAAGGTTTGTGTTTTTGACGCCAAGGGAAAAACATTCCGCGACGACTGGTATCCCGAGTACAAAGCGCATCGTCCGCCGATGCCCGACGACATGGTGCGTCAGATCGAACCCCTGCATGCCGCGATTGCCGCTTCCGGCTGGCCGATCATGATGGTCGATGGCGTCGAAGCCGATGATGTGATCGGTACGCTGGCGCGTCAGGCCGCCGCACAGGGCATCAAGGTCGTGGTGTCGACCGGCGACAAGGATCTGGCGCAACTCGTCGGTCCGCACGTCAAGCTGGTCAATACGATGAGCAATGAGACGCTTGATGAGGCGGGTGTGCTGGCGAAATTCGGCGTACCGCCGGGACGTATTGTTGATTACCTAACCTTGGTTGGTGATACCTCCGACAACGTGCCGGGCGTTGAAAAAGTCGGCCCGAAAACGGCGGTCAAGTGGATCACGCAATACGGATCACTCGATGGCGTGATTGCCGCAGCGCCGGATATCGGCGGTGTAGTTGGCGAAAATCTGCGCCGAGCGCTTGATTTTCTGCCGCTCGGGCGCCGACTGGTGACGGTGCGCTGTGATCTTGAATTGCCGCAGACACTCGCCGAACTGGCGCCGCGCACGCCTGATCGCGAACGTTTGATTGAACTGTTCGGGCGTTATGAAATGCGCTCGTGGCTCAGGGAGGCGCAGGAGCAGGCACCGCTGCCGACGCTCTCGGATGCGCCAGTGCAGCCACAGTCAGCGCAGCAGCCTGAAACGCCCGTGCCGCCAGCTGATCTGCTGAGCGATAACGGGGAGCATCGCGCCGGCTACGAGATGATCGTCGACTGGGCCGCTTTCGACACCTGGTTGGCAAAAATTGAAGCCACGCCGCTCACCGCGCTGGACACCGAAACGACCAGCCTCGATCCTTTTTCGGCGCGTATCGTCGGCGTCTCGCTGGCCATCGCGCCGGGTGAAGCCGTCTACATTCCGCTCGCCCACCACTATGCCGGCGTGCCGGCACAGTTGCCACGCGACGAAGTGCTGGCGCGCCTTAAGCCCTGGCTTGAATCAGCACAGCACGCCAAGATCGGCCAGAATCTCAAGTACGACCAGCACGTTTTCGCCAACCATGGCATTGCGCTGGCCGGCGTTACGCACGACACGCTGCTTCAATCCTACGTACTTGAATCCGGCAAGGACGGTGTGCGCGGGCACGATCTCGGCCAGCTCGCGCTGCGCCATCTCGGGCTGTCGACGATTCCCTACGAAGCGCTTTGCGGCAAGGGTGTGAATCAGATTTGTTTCGATCAGGTGGCGGTCGAGACAGCTGCCGAATATGCGGCCGAGGATGCCGATCTGTGCCTGCGTCTGCATGCGCGGCTTTATCCGCAGATCGCTGCAGATCAAGGCTTGATGCGCATCTACAGCGAAATCGAGATTCCGGCGCGCGATATTTTGTTCCGCATCGAACGGACCGGCGTACTGATCGATTCAGCGCTGCTCGCGCAGCAAAGCACCGAGCTTGGCAAGCGTCTGATGGAACTCGAAGCGCTGGCTTACGAAGCCGCCGGCCAGCCGTTCAACGTCAATTCGCCGAAGCAGCTGGCGGAGATACTGTTCGACAAGCTCGGTTTGCCGGTGAAAAAGAAGACGCCGTCGGGTTCACCATCGACTGACGAAGAAGTGCTTTCCGAACTCGCGCTCGACTATCCGCTGCCGAAAATTCTGCTCGAATCGCGCGGGCTCTCAAAGCTCAAAAGCACCTACACCGACAAGCTGCCGAAGATGGTCAATGTCGACACCGGCC
>JBIJCY010000035.1:0-15220 GCA_044344385.1 Rhodocyclaceae bacterium
AGATAGTGATCCAGATCCATCTGTTTGAGATGAATGACCCCATCCTCCCTGGCAACGATATAGCGTTTGTCGCTGACAAAGAAAGCATCCTTGATCTTCGCATCTACGGGCTTCCACTGGTTGTCGAACCCAATGCTTAACTGGCCGCTATCTGAGACCACCAGCATCGAGCTGCCACTGTGATTCAACGAAAATGAACGGACGTCTGTTTTTGGTGCTTGAACGGTGACCGCGCCGGTCAGGCCGATCTTGACCAGTTGCCCGGTCTGCAACAGTAGCGCCTGCATCCCTTTGGCATTGAATTGGCCGATTTTTTTGACATTGTCGTACGAGTTGCTGATCTTTCCATTGTCGCCGAAGGTCTTGGCCACGTTCTCTTCCGACAAGGCGGTCACCCGCTTGCCGTCCCAATCAACGGCGATCTGGCGAACAGGCACTTTGAAAGGTTTCTGGCGCCAAACCTGTGTTCCTGCCGATGTGAATTTCGCGACTGAACCATCAGAAAATCCAACGAAAACTGATTTTTTATCTTTCGAAACGGCCGCAATACTCACCGAGTCGGAAAAAACGCGCTCACTGATTTCTGCCCCTTTCTTCGCCTGCACACGCGAAGAAAGCACGCCGTTTTTAAGCACCAGCAACCGCCCGGAGGTTGTATCGTAATGAACCGGTGTTATGGCAGATTCGAGCTTGTATTCAGCAACCTGCGCACTGCGTGCAAAGTCCCAGACCAGCAGTGAATTGTTGTCAAATTTCTGCAGCAGTACATTATCCAGCTGGTAGATGAGGCTTTCCATCTGCCCTGCGGTTTTCTCAACAGAAAGTGTGAGCTTGATCATGCGACTGGCGATCGAGTCCGACACGCCTGAAATAATCTGATTGGAGGTGCGATCGGCAGTTATTGACTGACTCATCGACTGGACCGACCTCTGGGCATACGCCGGGTGGTGCAGGCTGAGCAGGCCACAAAGCAGCGTTACAAGAGCATTAAGAAAACGCATTTGGTCTCTCCGGATCATGGCTGAAAAAAACAAAGGCCCCGCAGGGCCTTTGATAGACAGACTCGACGGACGAAAATCAGAACCGCAACTGTGCACCAACCGAGATTGTATCAACCCTGAAATTCGTACCGTGGGGAAGGTTATCATCCACCTTGGTTTCGTATTTAGCGTTGATCGAGCCTTCCTTGCCCAACATCTTCTCAACACCGATCCGGGCGTAAGCCGCGTAGGAATCCTTGATGTTCGCCGTGCCGAGTTGCAGGCCGGCAAAAATCTTCAAACCGTTAGCGTAGCGGTGACCGACTTCGCCATCAGCGGTATATAAAGTCGATGAAGAATGCGTAGAGTCTCCATTGCTGCGCGCCGTTGATTCGACCCCGGCAATTTCGCCACGCCATTGCAAATAAACCTTGTCAAAATCATGCACACCATTGAGCGAGGCGGCAAGGCCGTCACCTTTGAAACGGGTATGCGTACCGCCATCGCTACTGGCGCCATCCGAGTAATTGGCGCGAACCACGGCAAACAATGGCCCGTTGAAACGATAGGCAATATATGGCGCGATGCTCCAACCATCTGCATTAAGCCTCGGGGTGTTGGAATAAGAGAAAGCGGCACCAATCGTTATATTCCGACTGATTTCCCGGTCATAACCTACAACACCAATATCGGAGTGGATACCCATACCGTCGGCATTGATGCCGAGGTTGGAATAAGTGCCCCATACGTTATTCGGCAATGCGGCCGCTGGCGCAGCAGCACTCGACGAAATGCGCGTGCTCACGGCATCGCCAATTAATTTGGAAATCTGCTTATTGACTTCCTCTTGGGTATCAGCAAACGCGGTGCCTGAACCAACCAGTGCGCCAACCGCACCCAATACGAAAAGTTTTTTCACTTTATTATCAACTCCCTGAAGGTAAAACCCGAGAAATTCTGCAGGTAATTTTATCAGTAAAAACAGGTATGCCAGCCGGGAATTTACGAAAATATCCACAATTTTTTTGCTATCCGCCTATTTTGATACATGTCTATTTAGACAGTAATTCTCTCGCGTTTTTGATCGCACCCGCATAGAGATCAATCAGGGCTTTCAATTCCGGATCTTTCGGCGAACGCTCCCCCAGCAATTTGAGCAAAGCCTCAAGCTTGTCGAACTCGCGCAATTCAAAATAGGCCGCAAATATGAAAATTTCCGGGTTCCGATCTGCCGGATCGCTCTGCTTGCGGAAATCCGCGTAACTCTTCTCGGCCAATTCCACTTTTTCCGGGGTGGGCACCGAGCGCATGCGGATCATGCCGGTTTTTACGCTACCGTCGGGAGATGGCGTTTTCGTCAGTTGTTTGACCAGTATCGCCGGCAGTATCCTGATCTCCGGTTGCAAATTTCCTTTCAGCACTTTGCTCGCTGTATTGCCGATTTCCAATGCGCCAGCGCCCTGCCAGGTTTCCTGACGACCACCGTCAAAAAATACGATCTGCAAACGCGAACCATCCTGTAACATCAATCGATCCCCGTCACGCACCTTGACGAAGGGTTTGAGAGCGCCAGCAGCCGATTTTTCGTCCTGCAGCGTGACGGCCCCTGATACTGCGGTGACCAGGCCAACCTCAGCGGCCCATGCACTGATCGACAAGAAGAGCAGAACCACCCCGACCCACGATGTTTTACGCATTGCGCTGTTCTCCAGTTTTTTACACATATTCCGAATATCCGTTTTTTTCGTTACCATTGCCCGATCACTTTGCCAGCACGCGTTGAGCGCATTGGCCAGTCGCTGACGAGGGAGAAAAAATGCTCAACTGGCTGAAGAAAGCACTCGCACCGGAGACCGGTAGCCGTCCGGCCGAAACCGCAAAGCCGGTCGCAGAAAAGCCCGCCACGCCTTTGGTCGCTGCAACGACGCCCCTTGCGAAAGAAAAAGAAAAACCGCTCAAGGCACCGAGCAAGATCCTCGACGATTCGACTGAGGACAATAGCACCGGCCTGCTGGCACGACAGGCGATCATGAATCGCGAGCACCGGCTGATTGGCTACGAATTTTCCTTGCCGAATCAGTCATCACACCAAGACCTCGCGAGTGAACAAAGCCAGCGGAGCAAGGAAGAATTGCTCGTTCGCACAATGCAGACTATCGGCATCGAGAAACTGGCCAGATTTCGTCAACTCTGGTTGCGCGTATCCGACACCTTCATTGCCAGCCCGCTGATTGAAAGCCTTCCGGCAGCGGAAACCGTACTGCTGTTCAGCATTTCGCAGCCGTCCTCCGCCGTTAACCAAAACCTGATCTCCCGTGCCGGCGAACTGAAAAACGCCGGTTACAAGCTGGCTCTTGGCAACTGGAGCAACACCCTGGCGCATCATGCCTGGCTTGCCCTGCTTGACTACGTGGTAATCGATGCCACAGCGCATAACCCGCTTGAGATCGAGGAATATGTGCAGACGATCGCCAAACAGGCACCGACGATTGAGATCATGGCGTGCAAGCTGGAATCGATCGAGGAATTCGAATTCTGTCATCAGTCCCGTTACCATCTTTTCCAGGGCAACTTCCTCACCAAACGCGAAAACTGGGGAAAGCGGCCACCCATAAGCACTGACCGCGCCCGTCTATGCGATCTGCTCAACCGCCTGCGCGGCGGCAGCGAAATCGCCGAGATCGCCAAACAACTACGCTACTCACCGACACTCGCCTATCGTTTGCTGCGCTATATCAACTCGGCGGCAATGGGCCTGCCGTCACGTGTAGCATCCATCGAAAGCGGCCTCGTTTTTCTCGGGCGCGAAAAGCTCTATCGCTGGTTCACACTGCTGCTGTTTAACGCCGATGACACGAAGTCGACCGACGGCGCGCTGCTTGAACAGGCGCTGGTACGCGGGCGAATGGTGGAAATTCTGGCAGCCGAAAAATTCTCGCGTCAGCAATGCGACGAGCTATTTGTTGTCGGCATGTTTTCCCTGCTCGACGTGCTGATGAAATTGCCGATGTCGATTGCACTTGATCCGCTGCAACTACCGTCCATGGTGACGTCTGCGCTAATCGGTGACACCGGAGACTATGCAAGCTACCTGCGTCTGGCAGTTGCGTGCGAAACGAATGATTTCGGTTCTCTGGAAAGAGAAGCAGAGGCCCTGGCGCTATCGGTTGATTGCGTGAATGCCGCTCACTTCGATGCGCTGAGCTGGACGCAGGATGCACTGGCGCCAGCAGAAAATGGCGCTCATCCGGCTTGAATCCGGACAGCAGGAAACAGGCCAAGGAAACCATGTCAGAGACTACCCATATGCTTCGTACCTGACCCCGCCACGGCGTTCGCCACCGAATGAACGTCCGAAGAAAAGCATCCCTTTCCCCCTGAGGATGACCGAGCCTTTCTTCAGCATCAGCTCCACACCTTCCTCAGGCGCAACACTGGTGCCATTGGTGCTGGTATCAGTCAGCACGATACAGGCCTCCTGCTTTTCAATCCGGCAATGATTCCGCGAGACGCGGTCGCCCGCCACCACCAGGTCGTTCAACTTTTCACGGCCAACGGTGATCGCAGGTTTTCCCTTCGAAAGCTCCAGAGTTTTTTGATCATAGTGCAACACCAGATACGGACCAATCGGGTTGGGAGGCTTGCTGGCAGGCCACACAGACTCACTGTCAAACGTACTTGATGGAATGTCGCGCCGCCAGTCAAACTGGTATGCCACAACACCTGCAGAAGTTTCACCAGCAGGCTGTATGAACTTGAGCAGATCCGGATTAAGCGCGGCAATAACAGTGTCTGAGGCTACGATAACGTCGTCGGCCAGGGCCAGTTGTGAGGCGATTTCCCGGACATTATCGACTCCGTCTTTCGATCTCTGCAGAACAAGCCCATGGTGAATACCGATGCGCAATGCCAGCCTGTGCCCTGACACCTGCGGCAATACAGAACAACGCTGCTGCATCTCGCAAGCGCAAAGCAATGCTGCGTCAGCCCGATCAAAAGCAATTTGCAGACCGTTGCTCAATTTTTTGTCGATCTGGCCAAGATAGATAGCGGCAACACGCTCCATTCTATTCAGGCGTCGCTCAAGCGGGTGGCCGGCTATGGCATCATCAAAATCCGCAGAAACGGCGCCCGTTACCACTACCTCGGCATGGAGTCGATACTTGCTGCGTGATGAACTCATGAGGTGAATTACTGGAAATGTGAATTATCAGATCTTCATAATATATGAATTCACAGAAATCGCCTGTGACGTAGTTCACACATCAAAAAACGCAAGCCCACTGGCCAGAATCAGGCGCAAAACGCGCTGCAAACGCATGCAGGCGGCAAATCAGCTCTCCAGATACTTTTCCAGCTTTTCTCGCAACTCGCCGGAAAACGGCACCGAACGCCGTGTCGTCAACGAAGCCAGAACCAGCGTCAGCGTCGCCTCAACGCGGGCTTCTCCAGCCGATTGGCCAACCACGTGCAGCACCAGCGAACTCTTGCCGATGCGCTTGATCGACAACGATAAACGCAGCATTTCGCCGACCTTGCTCGGCGACAGAAAGCGGCACTCGATGCTGCCCATCGGCACGCCCAACCCGCTTTCCGTATGAAAACGCGCAAAATCGATGCCCAGACCCTGATTAAACCAGTCCTCGACGAGTTCATTGAACAACACAAAGTACTGCGGATAGAAAACGATTCCAGCAGGGTCACAGTGGTGGAAACGAATCAGTTTATCGCATTCGAAATGGGCAGCACTCAACTTACTCTCCTGATGACGGCGACAAACGATCAACAAAATGCGTGATCGCCTCAATGACGGCCTGTAGCTGATCCTTGTGCGGCGAGTGGCGGCAATCCTCCAGACGCAGCAAGCGGACATCGCTGGATTGTATCGCCTGACAGGCGATACGCTCAATCTGGTCCATCGTTCCGTATTCATCGTCCTCACCCTGAATGGCAAGAATCGGGCAATCGATTTGGGGCAAAACCTCCTCGATATTCCAGTCGCGAAACGCCGGATGCAGCCAGATGTCGTTCCAGTTCCAGAACACGGCATCGACATCGGCATGATAACGCGCCAGTTTCTGCTTCAAAGCAGTATTGCGGTAGGCCTCTTTTGCGGCGGCAATGCTGAGGATGGAAATATCCTCGACCAGAACGTGCGGTGCCATGACGATCAACCCGGCCACCTTGCGGCCGGTGCTGCCGGCATGGATCAGCGCGATCGACGCGCCATCGCTGTGACCAAGCAGCAGCGGCTGCTCGATCTGCAAGGCGTCGAGCAATTCGGGGAGCACCTGTAGGGCTTCGTGATGCATGTAGCGCACGTCGTAGGGCGCCGCCAACGGCGCCGACTGACCGTAACCGTAGCGGGAATAGACCAGCACGTCGCATTGTGTGGCATGCGCAACGAGGCTGGGGAAATCTCGCCACATGGCCAGCGAGCCGAGCCCTTCATGCAGCATGACGATGCAGCGGCCATGCTGCGCACCGGGATGGATCAGCTGATACTCGATGCGCCCGCCGGCGAGTTCGACAAAGGCCATCAGACGCCCAGATGCTGCTGCAACAAATCCGGTTGCCCGAGCAGGGTTTGACTATCGCCTTCGAATACGACACACCCCTTGACCAGTATGACGTTGCGATCGGCAATCGCCGTTACTGCGGTGAAATTCTTGTCGACAATGACGGTGGCCATGCCGGTCTGGCGGATCACGCCGATGATGCGCCAAATCTCGCGGGCGATCAGCGGCGCCAGGCCTTCAGTGGCTTCATCGAGAATCAGCAGATCGGGGTTGGTCATCAGCGCTCGACCGATGGTCAGCATCTGCTGCTCGCCACCCGAGAGCTGCCAGCCACCGTTGTTAAGTCGCTCGGTAAGGCGCGGGAAGGTTTCGAGCACGCGTTCGTAATTCCAGTCACAACGCCCGTCGACGCCGGAACGTGCCGACATGAGCAGGTTCTCGCGCACCGACAGATTGGGGAAAATACCGCGCCCTTCGGGCACATAGGCGATGCCGGCGCGCGCAATGCGATGCGTCTCGGCTTGCGTCATGTCGCTGCCGCGCACAGTGACGCGGCCGCTGGTCGGCCGGACCAGCCCCATCAAGGTACGGATCAGCGTGCTCTTGCCCATGCCGTTTCGCCCCATCAGGCCGACCGCCTCGCCCCGATGCACGACAAAATCGATGCCATGCAGGATGTGGCTGGCGCCGTAATGGGTGTGCAGGCCGCTGGCTTGGAGCAAAGGCTCAGTCATGCCCACGCTCTCCTTCGCCGAGATAGGCCGTCTGCACCAACGGATTGGCGCGAATTTCAGCCGGCGTGCCGGACGCCAGCACTTCGCCGTTCATCATCACGGTGAGTACGTCGGCCACCGCAAAGACCGCATCCATATCGTGTTCGACAAGCAATATCGCGTGCTCGCGCTTCAGCTTGATGATCAGCTCGACCATACGCTGCGACTCCTCGGCACCCATGCCGGCCAGCGGTTCGTCGAGCAGCAGTACACGCGGTCGGGTGGCCAGCGACATGGCGATTTCCAGCTGGCGCTGCTCGCCGTGCGAGAGACTCGCAGCAATCGCCTCACGACGCCCGGCCAGCCCGGCCAGTTCAAGCGCTGCCAGCGCCTGTGCGTTAACGTCGAGCCAACGCGCTGCACCGCGTAGCAGACGCCACGGGCGCGGCTGGCGCGACTGTGCCGCCAGACGACAGTTTTCGAAGGTCGAAAAGACCGGAAAAATATTGGTCTTCTGATAGCTGCGACCGACGCCCAGACGCGAGATACGGTCAGGCGCCATACCGCCGATCGACCGGCCGTCGAGCAGGATGTCTCCCGAACTGGGTGGCAGATCACCCGACAGCATATTGATCAGCGTGCTCTTGCCGGCACCGTTGGTGCCGATCACGGCATGCACCTGGCCGATCGTCAGCGACAGCGAGACATCATTGACCGCCATCAAGCCGCCAAAACGACGGCACAAATTGCGTACGCTGAGCACTTCAGTCATCACACTCACCGGCTTTACGTTTTCCCCGCCCGGCCAGCGGCAACAGGCTGGCCAGCCCGTGCGGCAGGTACAGGGCGACCAGGATAATAAAAATCCCCATGCTCAACTGCCAGTGCTTGGCAAGGTCGCCGAACCACGCCTGATTTGACACGACCTCCTGCAGCAGAACAAAAACAAAGGCGCCGATCACCGGCCCGTAGAGCGTGCCCATACCGCCCAGAATGACCATCACCAGCACGGCGCCCGACTGGTGCCAGGAGAGAATTTCCGGGCTGACAAAACCGAACTGAAGCGCCGCCAGATAGCCGGCCAGCCCGGCCAGCGCACCCGAAATCACATAAGCCGTGAGCTTGTAGCCATAGACCGGGAAGCCGACCGAACGCATGCGATGTTCGTTCACCTTGATACCAAGCAGCGCATGGCCGAAGTTGGAGCCAAGCAAGGTGCGCAGGAAAACATAAACAACGACCAGCGCAAACAGAACGAAATAGTAAAGCTGCAGCAGGCTGTCGAGATTGAGCAGCGTCAGGCTGCCCAGCGCGACAACGGGCTTGGAGTAAATGAAGATGCCGTCGGAGCCGCCACCCAGCTTGGTGTCGTGAAAAACGAAGTAGGCCATCTGGGCAAAAGCCAGCGTCACCATGATGAAGAAAATGCCGCGCGTACGAATCGCCAATGCGCCGGTAATCAGTGCAAACAGCGCGCACACCGCCATCGCCGCCGGCAGCGTGATGAATATCGACAGCGTTTCGTATTTCGGCGTCATCAAGGCCAGCACGTAGCCGGCGATGCCGAAACACGCGGCATGACCAAAGCTGACCAGACCGGTGAAGCCAATCAGCAGATCAAGGCTCATGGCAAAAATCGCCATGATCATGACCTTGCTGACCAGCTGGATGTAGAACGTACTGTCGGCCAGCGGAAAAAGCGCAAGCAGGATAGCGAAGACGACAAGCAGCGTATCGATGGCACGCTGCGGGCGCAGGGAGCGAACGCTAGTGCCAGCCGCTGTTTCTATGGTGCTAGACACGCTTGAACATCCCTTCCGGCCGGAAAACCAGCACCGCAGCCATCAGCAGATAAACGATCATGCCGGAGATTTCCGGCAGCAGCACCTGCCCGAAGGTATCGGCAATGCCGATCACCAGTGCAGCCAGCATGGCGCCCTTGACCGAGCCGATGCCGCCAATGACGACAACGACGAAACAGATGATCAGCACCTGTCCGCCCATGCCCGGAAAGACCGACGAAACCGGTGCCGCGATCATTCCGGCAAAGCCGGCGAGCGCCACGCCAAGCGCAAAGACGATGGTGTAAATCAGTTTGATATTAATGCCCAGCGACTGGACCATCTCACGGTTACTGGCGCCGGCGCGGATCATCATGCCGAGACGGGTGCGCGAAATGAGGAAATAGAGGCCCAGCGCAATCAGCAAACAGGCGCCCGACATCGCCAGCCGATACACTGGATAGGAGAGTGTATCGGTCAGCGGAATCGAACCCTTGAGCAAATCCGGAATCGACACGCCATGCACCTCGTCACCCCAGACGATGCTGCGCAATTCTTCAAAAACGAGGATCAGGCCATAGGTCAGCAAGACCTGATAGAGATGGTCACGCTGATAGAAACGGCGGATCAGCAGCCACTCAAGCAGCATGCCGAGAAGAACGGTCAGCACGATGCCGACGATGATCGCAGCAACCAGACTACCGGTACGCTCGGCCAGCGACCACGCCAGATAGGCGCCTATCATGTAGAAGCTGCCGTGCGCCAGATTGATCACGCCCATGATGCCGAAAATGAGCGTCAAACCGCTGGCGACAAGAAACAGCAACAGGCCGTATTGCAGGCCGTTGAGCAACTGGATCAGGAAGAAGGCGAAGTCCATGGTATCCGGGGGCTGCCCTCGTAGGTCGGCTTTGTATTTTCGTTGATCAGCCTGACATTGCCTGGCTGATCAACGAACGCGTTACCTCAGGCCTTGCAGCCGCGCGCAGGATCGGCGAGCGCCCGCCAGGCAACACCCGTCACCTTGTTTTCCAGCCCGACCACCTTGCGCAGATAGATATCCTGCACCGGGTTATGCGCTTTCGACATCGTCCAGACACCGCGCGGACTGTCGATCTTCGAACCTTCCATGGCACTGATAATGCCGGCTTTAGCACCCGTGTCGCCCTTCACTGCGTTAATCCCCGCAGCGTAAAGCAGACCGGCGTCGTAACCCTGAACCGCATACACATCGGGCTGCATCTTGAAAGCCTTGGCGTATTCAAGACGGAAGCTCTTGTTGCGCGAGGTATCGATGCCATCACCGTAATGCAGGGTGGTCTCAATACCTTGCGCCGCATCGCCCTGCGCTTCGAGCACGCCATCGGTCAGGAAGCCGCTGCCGTAAAGCGGGATCTTGCCCTTGAGCCCGGCTGCCGCGTAATCCTTGACAAACTTCGCTGCGCCACCGCCAGCAAAAAACGCCACCACGGCATCGGGTTTGATCGAGGCTATTTCGGTCAGCAAGGCCTGGAATTCGACCTGCGGGAAAGGCAGGAAAAGCTCTTTGACGAGTTTACCGCCCTCCTGCTCGAAGCCCTCCTTGAAGGCCTGCATCATCTCTTCGCCGGCGGCATATTTCCAGGTAATAAACACGGCCGTCTTGTGGCCACGCTGCTTGAGAACTTTGCCGAGCGGGTAAGTCGTCTGCCAGTTTGAAAAGGAAGTGCGGAAGATACCCGGCGCACAGAGTGGCCCGGTCACATCGTTGGCGCCGGCATTCGGGCAGATCATCAGGGTGCCGGCATCACGCGCAACACGCGCCATACCAACGGCAACGCCGGAATGCACCGTGCCGAGAATCAGATCGACCTTGTCGCGCTGGATCAGCTTATTAGTGTTCTCCGGCGCTTTTGCCGGATTTGATTCGTCATCAACGACCACGTACTCAACCTCGCGACCGCCGAGTTTGCCGCCCTGCTGCGCGATGGCCAGTTTGAAACCGTTGGTGATCGCATTGCCAAGCTGGGCAAAGGTACCGGTATAAGGCAGCATCAGGCCGAGCTTGAGTTTGGACTGCTGGGCAAAAGCGAAACGCGCCGGCAGCAGGCTGCCGAGCGCAGCAGCACCGCCCAGTGCCGCAGTATTCTTGAGAAAGTCTCTACGATTATCGTTATTCATATCTCACTCCTCCTTTGGTTTCACAGTCCTACACGGGACGATGCATTCTAACCCTGTCGCTGGCGTAATTTGTAGCGCTGAATTTTGCCGGTTGCCGTTTTCGGCAATTGCTCGACAAATTCGATGCTGCGAGGGTATTTGTAGGGTGCAAGCAGCGACTTGACGTGTTGCTTGAGTTCCTCAATCAGCGCCGGTGAAGCTTTCTGACCGGGTTTGAGTACGACGAAGGCCGCCGGTTTGACCAGCTTATCTTCGTCTTCCTGCCCGACCACCGCGGCTTCAAGCACCGCCGGGTGCGTAATCAGCGCTGATTCGACCTCGATCGGCGAGACATAAATACCGCTCACCTTAAGCATGTCATCGCTGCGCCCGGCGTAGATGTAATAACCATCGGCATCAATCGAGTACTTGTCACCACTGCGCGTCCACGCCCCCTGAAAGGTGGCACGGCTCTTCTCACGGTTGTTCCAGTAACACATTGCGCTGGTCGGGCCACAAATCTGCAACTCGCCAACTTCGCCCTGCGCAACCGGCTGACCACTCTCGTCGACCACACGCATCTGATAGCCCGGCACCGGTTTGCCGGAGCTGCCATAGCGCACTTCGCCGGGGCGATTGGAAAGAAAGATATGCAGCATCTCGGTCGACCCGAGGCCATCGAGAATCTCAACACCCAGATGTTCGGTCCAGCGCCGGCAAACATCGGCCGGCAGTGCCTCGCCCGCCGAGGCACAGCGCCGCAGGCGCAACTCGCCCTTAGCCGGCAGATCGGGGTGCGCCAGCAAGGCGGCGTAGAGCGTCGGGACGCCATAGAAGAGTGTCGGTTGATGTTTGCGCAGCAAAGCAAAAACCGACGCCGGATTGGCCCACGCGGCCATCAGAATCGCCGTTGCGCCCACCGACATCGGAAAAGTCAGCCCGTTGCCCAGGCCATAGGCAAAAAACAGCTTGGCCACCGAGTAGGTTACATCGCTTTCTTCAATGCCCAGCACCGGCCGGGCATACAGCTCAGCTGTCTCGATCAGGCTGGAATGCACGTGAACCGTACCTTTCGGCAAACCGGTCGAGCCCGATGAGTAGAGCCAGAAACACATGTCATCGGCGGTCGTCGGCGCCGGCTCAAATGCGGGGCTGGCAGCGGCCAACAGATCGGCAAATGCCAGATGACCACTCGCATCGCCATTGGAGACGATTACCCGCTGCAAATGCGGCAGCTTGCCAAGCAGTGGCGCGAAGGAAGGTAGCAGCGCCGCCGAAACGACCAGCACATGCGCGCGGCTGTCGTCCAGCATGTACTCATAGTCTTTGGTGGTGAGGAGCGTATTGGCTGCAACGGGAACAATGCCGGCCTTGATGCAACCGAGAAATGCCGTTGGAAAATCGATCGAATCCTGCAGACAGAGCATGACACGCTGCTCCATCTGCAGACCGAGCCCGGTCAGTGCATTAGCCCAGCGATTGACCCGCTCGGCCAGATCGCCGTAGGTATAGGCACCGTTATCATCGATGAAGGCCAGCTTGCCGCCACGTCCGGCCTGCAGGTTGCGCTCAATCAGATCGTGCGCGGCGTTGTACTGGCGTGGGATCTTCAGACGCGGCGGACTGATGCTGTGATCTGCGCTGCTAAGTTCGGGCATGACTGTCTCCTTCAGTTTGCCGCAACGACCCTCGGCACTTGAACAGATTACGTAGGGTGCAATAACCAACGGGCATTGCACCACCAGCCTATGATTCTCGCATTAACAGAAAGCCTGAATCCCTGTCTGCGCACGCCCTAGAATCAAGGCATGCACGTCGTGCGTTCCTTCGTAGGTATTGACCACTTCCAAATTGACCACGTGGCGGATAACGCCGAACTCGTCGGAGATACCGTTGCCGCCGAGCATGTCGCGCGCCATGCGGGCAATGTCGAGCGACTTGCCGCAGGAGTTGCGCTTCATGATCGAAGTAATTTCGACCGCAGCAGTGCCTTCGTCCTTCATCCGGCCGAGCCGCAGGCAGCCCTGCAAGGCAAGCACGATCTCGGTCTGCATGTCGGCGAGTTTCTTCTGGATGAGCTGGTTAGCTGCAAGCGGCCGTCCAAACTGAATCCGGTCCAGCGTGTATTGGCGCGATGCGTGCCAGCAATACTCGGCGGCACCAAGGGCGCCCCAGGCGATGCCGTAGCGCGCCGAATTGAGGCAGGTGAACGGGCCTTTGAGACCGCGCACCTTCGGGAAGGCATTCTCTTCCGGGCAGAACACTTCGTCCATGACGATCTCGCCGGTAATCGACGCACGCAGGCCAACCTTGCCGTGAATCGCCGGGGCACTAAGACCCTTGGCACCTTTGTCGAGAACGAAGCCGCGGATCTGGCCCTCATCGTCCTTGGCCCAGACGACAAACACGTCGGCGATCGGGCTGTTGGTGATCCACATTTTCGAGCCACTCAAGCTGTAACCACCGCTCACCTTGCGGGCCCGGGTGACCATGCTGCCGGGGTCGGAACCGTGGTTCGGCTCGGTCAGGCCAAAGCAGCCGATCAGTTCGCCGCTGGCGAGTTTCGGCAGATACCGGCGCTTGGTTGCTTCGTTGCCGAACTCGAAAATAGGCACCATGACCAGCGATGACTGCACGCTCATCATCGAACGATAACCCGAATCGACGCGTTCGACTTCGCGCGCCACCAGGCCGTAGCAAACGTAGTTGAGGCCGGCACCGCCGTATTCCTCGGGGATCATCGAACCAAGCAAACCGAGTTCGCCCATCTCGCGAAAAATCGCCGGGTCGGTCTTTTCGTTGCGGAAGGCGTCGAGCACACGCGGTGCCAGCTTGTCCTGCGCATAGGCAGCAGCCGCATCGCGCACCATGCGCTCTTCGTCGGAGAGTTGCTGATCCAGCAGCAGCGGGTCATCCCAGTGAAAACTTGGTGCTTTGCTCATAAGGGTCTCGATATTTAGTAGAGGGGACTTCAAACCCACCACAGAGGCACAGAGAACACAGAGGCAACACAGAGAAAACCTGTTTTTGATCTTCTCTGTGGCCCCTCTGTGCTCTCTGTGCCTCTGTGGTGAGGTAAAGTTTTCAAATGCGTCACCCTGATTAATGAATGGTCATGCCGCCATCGGCGGCGAGAATTTGTCCGGTCACGTAGGACGCGGCGTCGGAGGCAAAGAAGACGAAAACCGGTGCTATTTCTTCAGGCTCAGCCCAGCGGCCAAGCGGAATGCGATCCAGATATTTTTCCTTGAATCGCTCGTCGGTGCGAATGGTCTCGGTCATCGGTGTCGCCGCACCGGGGGCGATGGCATTGGCGGTGATGTTGTAGCGCGCCAGCTCCTTCGCCGTACTCTTGGTCATACCAAGAATACCGGCCTTCGCCGCACTGTAGTTAATCTGGCCAATGGTACCGAGTACGCCGGCAGCAGACGTCACATAGATGATGCGGCCGTACTGCCGTTCGATCATGCCGTCGACCACCGCCTGCAGGCAATTGAAAGCGCCGGTCAGATGCACGCCGATTACCTGCTGCCACTGCTCGTGCGTCATCTTGTTAAGCATCGCCGTGCGCGTAATACCGGCGTTGTTCACCAGAATGTCGATACGCCCCCACGCCGCATTGACGCGTGCTGCCATGGCTTCAACCTGCACGCGGTCAGCGACGTCGCAAGCCACCGCCATTGCCACACCGCCGGCTGCGGTGATTTCGGCAACGACCTTGTTCGCCACCTCAAGATTGAGGTCGATCACCGCCACTTTGGCGCCCTCGCGGGCATAGGCGCGGGCGACGCAAGCGCCGATGCCCTGCCCGGCGCCGGTGACGACAGCTACGCGATTCTTCAGTTGCATACGCTAGTCCTTTGGCTTGGCCAGCACCTGCGCCGCAAAGGCGTCGTCGAACACGGCACCTTCGGCGACCAGCTGGCGATACTTGACGAAATCGATCACATCCTTGCCCGTGACCTTCTTCGCGTCGAAAGCGTTGAAACCCAGCCATGCCTCGTGGTTCATGTTGGCCGCCAGCCAGTGACGGTTGGCCAGCTTGAACTGATCCCAGAAGAACTTCTTCTTGCCGCGAATACCGTCGA
>JBIJCY010000056.1:0-12992 GCA_044344385.1 Rhodocyclaceae bacterium
AGGCCCGAATACGCCTAATCAATTCACTGGCCGACTGACGCCAATCAAGCGCAGCCTCGGCTTTCTCGATCTTTGCCGCATACGTCACGCCAGCTTCCGGCTGTGGATGAGTCGGCAAAGGCATGCTAGCAAGGGCCTGAACAACCAGAAGAGCACCCTGCTCAGCCAGTTTGTCATGTAGCGTTGCCGACGTATCACCGTCGCCGATCGGCAACGCGGCCGAAAGCAGTACAGGGCCGGTGTCAAGACCGGCGTTCATCTGCATAATACAAACGCCGGTTTCACGATCACCCGCAAGAATCGCCCGCTGGATCGGCGCTGCGCCGCGCCAGCGCGGCAATAGCGAGGCGTGAATGTTAATGCAACCGAGACGTGGCATGTCCAGGACCACCTGCGGCAAAATCAGCCCGTAGGCCGCAACCACCATGACATCCGCACCTACAGCCTGGATACGCTCCTGAGCGCCCGACTCCTTCAGCGTAAGAGGCTGAAAAACCTCAATCCCGGCAGCCAATGCCTGCCGTTTGACCGGAGAAGAATGCAAAGTCATGCCACGCCCGGCCGGACGATCCGGTTGCGTCAACACCAGCGCTACTTGATGTCCGGTATCCAAAATGGAAGCCAAAGCCCGCGCCGCAAACTCCGGCGTTCCGGCGAAAATCAACCTCATGCGGTAATCCGTGCCTGCTTGGCAAGCTTCGCCTTGATGCGGGTCTGCTTCAACAGGGAAAGATGTTCGACAAAAACCTTACCTTGCAAGTGATCCATTTCATGCTGCAGACAAACGGCAAGCAAACCTTCAGCGGCAATCGACTGCGTTTGCCCGGCAAGATCAAGATAGCGCACAACAACGTGCTCGGCGCGCTCCACCTTGTCGTAAATACCCGGCACGGAGAGACAGCCCTCCTCACAGACCTGAGCGCCATCACACTCGACAAGTTCCGGGTTGACCAGCACCAGTAGCTGATCTTTGGTCTCCGAAGCATCAATAACAATAACCCGTTTATGCACATCAACCTGGGTTGCGGCCAAACCGATTCCCGGCGCCTCATACATGGTCTCGGCCATATCGCGTGCGAGCCGGCGAATGCTGTCGTCAATATTGACGACCGACGCAGCGATTTTTTTCAGGCGTGGATCTGGAAAGCGAAGTATTGGTAGTAGCGGCATAAAAAGCTTGATTGAAGAAGTAATTACGTGCAGAATCTAATGCAATGTCTTGAAGTATGGCGATGATCAAGGCGCATTGTACGCCAAGACGCTGGCAAGAATACTTGCAGAAAACGTGCATAGGACACACATCCGGAACGGAAGTTTCCGCGCCGATGCAACCGACCGCTCGCATGAGGATAACACGATGATTCGCATTATATCCGCGCTCATACTGGCCATGGCCGCAACGCTCTGCAACGCAGCAGAGCAACCGCTCCAGCTTGCCGACAACGCACCCGGTCGTCATATTGTTGTGCCGGGCGATACGCTGTGGGGTATCGCCGGTAAGTTTCTCAAGGAGCCCTGGCGCTGGCCCGAAGTATGGAACATGAACCGTGAGCAGGTAAAGAATCCGCACCGGATCTTTCCCGGCGACGTAATCGTCCTTGATCGTGATGCCAATGGAAATCCCCGACTCAGTTTGCAAAACGCAAAACTACAGCCACAAATCTATACTGAACACATCTCCCTGGCAATTCCGAGTATTCCACCAAACGCCATCAATCCGTTCCTATCATTGCCCTTGATCACTGAAACAGAGGGTCTTGACAAGTCCGCGCAGATTGTCGCCACTCAGGAAGGCAGAGTAAATCTCGCCAACGGAGACACCGCCTTCGTAGCAAATGCCGATCCCGGCAAGAAAAAGTGGCAGATTTATCGCAAGGGCAAGGCACTACCAGATCCGGAAACAAAAGAAACGCTCGGATATGAAGCTTTTTATCTAGGCACGGCGCGGCAAATCACACCCGGCGACCCCGCAGTTTTCGAGATAGTTACGGCAAAGGAAGAAATCGGCCGTGGCGATCGCCTGTTGCCGGAAACGCCTCCTCAGTTATTCAATTACGTACCCCACAAACCGGAACACCCTGTTGATGGCCGTATCATCTCGGTTTACGGCGGCGTCAATTCGGCCGGAAAATACTCGATTGTTACGCTGAATCTGGGAACCAACAACGGGATTGAAGTAGGTCATGTACTGACCCTCGAACGCAATCGTGTGGTTACCCAGCGCAACGATGCAGACCAAAAGGAAACCGTCAAGGTTCCGGAAGAACGTTATGGCCTTATTTTCGTCTTCCGCACCTTCGAGCGAATATCCTACGCTTTGGTCGCACAGTCCGAAGGCCCGGTTAGTATCAACGACTTTACCCGCACTCCCTGAGGCATGGGCGACGCCAAGTCGCTCGCCGCCTGGCTGCGACTGACGCTGATTTCGGGTATCGGCGGCGAGACGCAACGCAAGTTGCTCACCGCTTTTGGCTTGCCCGAGACTGTTTTCAACGCCGGACGCAGTACCATCCGCGGCGTGATCGGCGACAAGGCCACTGCCCTTCTACTTGATACAGACAATCAGGCCAGCATTTCGACGGCGCTTGAATGGTCAACCAACGCCGACCAGCACATCGTTACACTGGCCGACCCTGAATATCCGCAAAGCCTTCTCGAAATTCCGGATCCTCCGACACTGATCTATGTTCGAGGACGCATTGACCTGCTCAACCGCCCCGCACTGGCGATTGTCGGCAGCCGTAACGCCACGGCTCAGGGCATCCAGAACGCCGAGCGTTTTGCTGCGGCGTTTGCTGACGCCGGTCTGGTGATTGCCAGTGGACTCGCCCTCGGCATTGATGCTGCCGGACATCGTGGTGCGCTTGCCGCCAACGGTGACACGGTCGCATTTATCGGTACCGGTATTGATCGCATCTATCCGGCACGTAACCGCGACCTGGCATTGGAAATCGGCGCCAAAGGCGCAATCATTTCAGAATTCCCGCTGGCCACGCCGGTCACCGCGGCCAATTTTCCCCGCCGTAACCGCCTGATCTCCGGCTTTTCGCGCGGTGTCCTGGTCGTCGAAGCGGCCGTTGAGAGCGGTTCGCTGATCACGGCACGACTCGCCGCCGAGCAGGGTAGGGAAGTGTTCGCCATCCCCGGATCGATTCACTCACCGCAATCACGCGGTTGTCACAAATTGATAAAACAGGGCGCCAAACTTGTTGAGACGGCACAAGACGTCCTTGAAGAACTTCGCTGGGGAAACTCCAGCGCGCAAATACAAGCAGCCACAGACAGCACTCCCGCAACAAACGCTGTGCTTTTAGCCATGGGCTTTGACCCCTGCGGGCTGGACGAACTCATCGGGCGATGTTCCTTGACGGCTGACGCGCTTTCCGTGATGCTGTTGCATCTGGAACTCGACGGTCGAGTTGCGAGCCTGCCCGGTGGCCGCTACCAACAATTGCCTGATTGCTGAACGCCTTGCTTCGACATGATTGATATCCTCGTTTACCTTTTTGAAAACTACTCCGATTTTACCGCACACCCGAAACCCGATGCGTTGGTGCGCAAGTTAAGCGCCGTCGGATTCGAGAGGGAAGAAATCACCGTTGCACTTGATTGGCTCAGTGGATTGAAGACCGCCCGAGTTACCGAGTTTTCCTGCGATCGTCGAGCACTTCGAATTTACACGGAAGATGAACAACAGAAGCTCGGCATCGAGTGCCTCAATTTCGTTATTTTTCTTGAACTTGCTGGTGTCGTTACACCAGCCTTGCGTGAACTGATCATCGAACGCGGCTTGTCGCTAGAAGACGCCCCGGTACCCCTCGCTAAATTCAAGATCATTGTATTGATGGTGTTATGGAGCCGTGATCAGGATCTCGAACCACTGATCGTTGAAGAACTCCTTTACGACGCCGACCCTGAACTGTTGCACTAACATTGCATCATTTTCAGCCGCCAACAACACTGGCTGACCTGACAATTTCATCGGCACGTTTCTCCGAAAATGCAGTTTTTCCGGCGATGTCAAACACCGTTGCTTGCCAAGCGCCGCCTAGTACTCTTATCATGCCCCGCAACGTCGTGCCGTTTCACCATCTCTTTGCCACCCACTTTCGCCATTTCCACAGGCTTGAAAACACACTATGAGCAAAAAGCTGATCATTGCCGAGAAACCTTCCGTCGCTGCTGACATCGCGCGCGCCCTTGGCGGTTTTACCAAGCACGACGATTACTTTGAAAGTGACAACTGCGTCCTCTCCTCGGCCGTCGGCCATCTCCTTGAGCTGGCCTGTCCGGAAGAATATGAAGTCAAACGCGGCAAGTGGTCCTTTGCGCACCTGCCGGTCATCCCGCCGCACTTCGCGCTGCGCCCCATCGAAAAGTCTGAGTCACGACTTAAGTTGCTGACCAAACTGATCAAGCGCAAGGATGTCACTAGTCTGGTGAATGCCTGCGACGCGGGCCGCGAGGGTGAATTGATTTTCAATTACATTGCCCAGCACGCCAAGAGCGGCAAACCCGTCGAACGTCTGTGGCTGCAGTCGATGACGCAACAGGCGATCAAGGACGGTTTCTCGCGCCTGCGCCCCGGCGCCGAGATGCAGGGTCTCGCCGACGCCGCCGTGTGCCGCTCCGAGTCCGACTGGCTGGTCGGCATCAACGGTACACGTGCGATGACGGCTTTCAACTCGAAGACTGGCGGCTTCCATTTGACGACCGTCGGTCGCGTACAGACACCCACCCTAGCATTGATGGTCGAACGCGAAGACAAGATCCGCAAGTTCAAACCGCGCGACTATTGGGAGGTCGAGGGCCTCTTTGCTTGCGCTGCGGGGGAGTACCGTGGCAAATGGTTTGATGAACAGTACAAAGGCAAGGATGATGACGAACACGCTCGCGCTGACCGTCTCTGGGACGAAACTCGCGCCAGCGCTATCCGCAAGAAATGCGATGGTAAACCTGGTGAGGTAAGCGAAGAGGCGAAGCCGTCTACCCAGCTTTCGCCGCTTCTTTATGATTTGACCAGTCTGCAGCGCGAGGCCAACAGCCGTTTCGGTTTTTCGGCCAAATCCACGCTGGGGCTGGCGCAGGCACTTTACGAAAAGCACAAAGTGTTGACCTATCCGCGTACCGATGCACGCGCGCTACCGGAAGATTACCTGCCAACGGTCAAAGCGACACTCTCCATGCTGACCGGTGAGGGCGTCGGCAAGGGGCATGACGAAGCCACGCTGGCCCGTTACTCGCCTTTTGCACACCAGATTCTGGCACGCAACTGGGTGCTGCCGAACAAGCGCATTTTCAACAATGCAAAGATTTCCGATCACTTCGCGATTATTCCCACGCTGCAGGCACCGAAGCTGCTGTCCGAACCAGAACAGAAACTGTATGACCTGGTAGTCAAACGCTTCCTCGCCGTGTTCTATCCGGCAGCGGAATATATGATCACCACACGCATCACTCGCGTCGAAAAGGAGCCATTCAAGACCGAAGGCAAAGTCCTGGTCAATCCGGGTTGGCTGGCAGTTTATGGCCGCGAAGGGCAGGAGGGCGACGAGGGCAATCTGGTTCCTGTACAGCCCAAAGAGCGAATCAAGGCCGACGAAGTACTGCTCAATGCGCACCAGACCAAGCCACCAGCACGCTACTCGGAAGCGACGTTGCTGTCCGCGATGGAAGGTGCCGGCAAAATGGTCGACGACGAGGAATTGCGCGCAGCCATGGCCGGCCGTGGTCTTGGCACACCTGCCACACGCGCGCAAATCATCGAAAACCTGCTTGGCGAACAGTATCTGCACCGCGAAGGGCGCGAACTGCAGCCCACCGCAAAAGCCTTTTCACTGATGACCTTGCTTAACGGTCTTGGCATTCGCGAGCTTACCGCACCTGAACTGACCGGCGATTGGGAATGGAAACTTGCCCGCATGGAACGCGGCGAGATGTCACGCGACGCCTTCATGAAGGAGATCGCGGCGATGACACAACACATCGTCGACCGCGCCAAGACCTTTGATAGCGACACCATTCCCGGCGACTTCGGCGAGCTTTCAACACCCTGCCCGAAGTGCGGTGGCCTGATCAAGGAAACCTATAAAAAATTCCAGTGCCAGGCTTGTGAATTTTCGCTGTGGAAGATCGTCGCCAGCCGCCAGTTCGAAGGCAAGGAAATCGAAGAACTGCTGACCGAGCGCAAGATTGGCCCGCTAACCGGATTCCGCAACAAGATGGGGCGACCGTTTAACGCCATCATCAAACTCAACGCTGAAAACACGCCAGAATTCGATTTCGGCCAGGGTGCCAATGGTGAGGATGGCAACGCCGAGGAGGTCGATTTCTCTGGACGCGAGGCCCTCGGCGCGTGTCCGAAGTGTGCTGCCCGTGTTTTCGAACATGGCATGGCCTACGTTTGCGAGAAGTCAGTCGGCCCGAACAAGAGTTGTGATTTCCGTTCAGGCAAGGTGATTCTGCAGCAAGCCGTTGAAGAAGAGCAAATGAAAAAACTGCTCGCTACCGGACGAACTGACTTGCTCAAGGACTTTGTTTCGGCGCGTACGCGTCGCAAGTTCTCGGCCTTTCTGGTCCGGGGCGGTGACGGAAAAGTCGGCTTTGAGTTTGAAAAACGCGAGCCCAAGACAAAAGCGCCGGCAAAACCGGGTAAAGGCGTGGCTGCCAAAGCGGAGACAAAACCCGCCGCAAAGAAAGCAACAAGCCGTAAAAAAGCTGCGGAATAGCCTGAGGACAACAAAAAAAAGGACGCTGCGGCGTCCTTTTTTGTTTCACGTGAAACACTTCTTTTGCTCACTCCTCAAGCAAACTGCGCAACATCCATGCATTTTTCTCGTGCACTTCCATCCGCTGGGTCAGCAAATCAGCGCTTGGTTGATCGTTGGCTTTGCTCACAATTGCAAAAACCCGCCGCGAAGTGCGTGCTACCGCCTCCTGTCCATCGACCAATTGTCGAATCATATCCTTTGCTTTGGGCACACCGTCTTCCTCGGGGATCGACGACAACTCAACAAACCGTCGGTACGAGCCCGGAGCCGGATAACCAAGAGCACGAATGCGCTCTGCAATAATATCGAGCGCATTCCAAAGCTCGGTATATTGCGCTTGGAAAAGCAGGTGGAGCGTCTGAAACATCGGACCGGTGACGTTCCAATGAAAATTATGCGTCTTTAGGTAAAGCGTATAACTATCGGCCAACAAACAAGACAGCCCTTCGGCAATTTTCTTGCGATCCTTTTCGCTAATACCGATATCAATTTTCGTCGCCATATTGTTCTCCTTGGTCAATGAAACATTTGTACTCGAGTTCAGTTTAGGCATCCGCACGAATCTCGACCAATTGATTGTTTCAATGCTCCCTATAGATTTTATCTATGGTAAAGCAACAACTCCGGGCGGAGGCGCATCCAGAATTGCTGCCCGCAAAACATCAATGGCCTGAGGGCGCGGGAAAGTGGCCCTCCAGGCGATGACAACGCGCCGGAAGGGGGCAGGCTCAACAAAGGGGAGAACGTACAATAGCGGGCTATTCTGAGGCCAGCTTTCAGCGGCAGAGGCTGGCACCACGGACATTCCGACACCACTGGCGACCATGTGACGAACCGTTTCAAGAGAGCCGCCTTCCAATATCCCATCGATCCCGCCGGGAGTCGAAAGATTCGGACAGGCTTGAACGACCTGATCACGAAAACAATTACCATTAGCAAGCAACAGCAGATTCTCGGAAGCAACCTGATCCCGTTCGATCGCTCTTTGCGCGGCAAGCGGGTGACCAGCGGGAAGTGCGACACGGAACGGCTCATCATAGACTGCACAGCTGACAATCCCCGGTTCGGAAAAAGGAAGTGCGACGACGATTACATCAAGGTCGCCACGGCGCAGTTGCTCAGCCAGACTTACGGTGAAGTTCTCTTGTAGATAAGTTGGCATTTGCGGTGCACGTGCATGCAGAGCAGGGATCAAACGCGGCAGAAGATAGGGCGCAATGGTATAGATTACGCCGAGTCGCAAAGGTCCAATCAGAGGATCTTTCCCCTGCGTAACGACTTTCTGGAGTTTACCAAACTCTTCCAGTACTCGCTCTGCCTGCGTCACCACCTGCTGGCCAAGTGGTGTCAAACGCACTTCGGAAGAGGAGCGCTCGAAAAAAATCACGCCATAGCGTTGCTCAACTTTCTTCAAAGCGACTGACAGCGTTGGCTGACTCACGTGACACTTTTCAGCAGCGCGGCCGAAATGCCGCTCACGAGCGAGCATGACGATATAGCGCAATTCAGTTAGCGTCATCGCCAAAACCGGTCAGAAAGTAATGACTTTATCGGCAGCCAGCGCGACTTCGGCCAGCTCCGCCAGCGTCCCGATGCGCACACCGGAAATCAGCGTAAGATCCGCAATACCGCGTGCCAACGCACAAGTACGGCACAGACGAATTTTCGCCCCTTGTCCGATCAAGCCTTCAAGCATCTGCTGCAATCCACCACCCGCAGTCGCTTCCGGCTGATTTGGCAGGCCGACGGTTACCGCATCAGACATCATAAAAATGTGCAAATCAACCGTCTCCAGCTCCTGGCTAACGATTGCCGTTGCCAAACGCAAGGCACTCAACATGCGTTCGCTACCATAGGCCGGTGCGTGAATAATGATCAAAACACTTTGCAAGATTATCTCCTTCGCTTATAGCCAAACCATCAGCTCTCGTATCCCCGGCACCCTCATCTAGTTGTCGCTATTCGGTTGTTGGCATACGCGCCAATCGCTCGAGATCGACGGCTTCAAGCCACATCCACTCGCCGAGAGGCAGCACCGCCGGCAATTCGAAACCGCCAACCGAAACACGATGCAAGGCCTCAACCCGGTTTCCCGCGGCTGCAACCATCCGTTTGACCAAATGATATTTGCCTTCGGTAACAGTAAGCCGAATAAGACGTTCTGCCAGACGTTCACAGCCAAATGCACTGATCGGCCCCGGCTCATCGTTCAACTGAACACCCGCAAGAAGCCCCGCGACCTGCTCGTCGTCCACCGCGTGTTTTGTGCTTACCTCATAGACCTTCGGAATCTTCTTCTTCGGCGAACTATAGGTATGAATGAACTGACCATCATCAGTCAAAAGAAGCAAACCCGTCGTGTCCTCATCAAGCCGGCCAACCGCTTGAACATTTCGCGTCAGAAAAGGTTTGGGAAGCAGGGTATAGACGCTCGGATGATGCTTTGGTTTGTGTGAGCACTCGTAGTTGGCCGGCTTGTTAAGTGCCAGATAGACCAATTTTCGATAGCGCCATGGCACGTCGTCCACCGAAAAATTCAAACCTTCAGGTTCAAATTCAGCGTAGGGATTGTCACTCAGCACACCTTCAACCGTAACGCGTCCACCGCAAATCAGTGCTCGGGAATCGGGACGACTGCCAAACCCCTGTGATCTAAGCAAACGTTCGAGTTCCATCCGCTGCATCCAAAAAGAAAAAGGCCCCGAAACAATCTCCAGGGCCTTGTATAAAACGAGCCAACAAAATCAAATATCGATATTGCGGGCAGCCAGTGCGTTGGTTTCAATAAAATTACGGCGTGGTTCAACCAACTCGCCCATTAAGGTTGTAAAGATTTCATCGGCCCCGATGGCATCTTCGATCTGTACTTTGAGCAGGCGTCGAACAGTCGGATCCATGGTCGTTTCCCACAATTGCGCCGGGTTCATCTCACCGAGACCTTTGTAGCGTTGCTTGCTGATGCCACGCTCGACTTCGCTCAACAACCAGCGCATTGTTCCGGCGAAGCTATCAACAGCCTGTTTCTTTTCACCTCGTGCCACAAATCCACCCGGCCCAAATAAACCAGCCAGCAGCTCGGCGGTTTTGCGCAACTGTACATAATCTCCGCTGACCAGCAAATCCTCGTCGATAACACTCAGCTTCAAATTGCCATGATGCATTTTTTCGAGGCGTAACTGCCAACGTTCCAGCGTATCGTTATAGCGTGCCAGAATGTGCAAACCAAGTTTGTTTCCGACCGCTTTCATCAGAACATCAGCACTGCGCTGAGCGGATGCTTCGTCAGACAATTCAATCTTCAGATTCGCATCAATCAAGGCATGCAAAACCTGAGGATTGATCATGTGGGAAAGTCGGTTAATAACCGCTTCGGCCAGCAGATATTCCCGCGACAATTCCTCTAGCGCTGTCCCCGAGATCTCGGGCGCTCCGGCCTTTGGCGTCAGAACAGAATCCTCCAACGCCAAACGCAGCAAGAACTGATTTAAGGCCTGATCATCCTTGATATAACGTTCTGTCTTGCCATGCTTGACCTTGTATAAAGGTGGTTGAGCGATGTAAATATGACCTCGCTCAACGAGTTCCGGCATCTGGCGATAGAAGAAAGTCAGCAACAAGGTGCGAATGTGCGCACCGTCCACATCGGCATCGGTCATGATAATGATGCGGTGATAGCGCAATTTCTCAGGCTTGTATTCATCCTTGCCAATACCGGTGCCCAAGGCTGTAATCAGCGTAACAATTTCTTGCGACGAAATCAGTTTGTCAAAACGCGCTTTTTCAACGTTAAGAATCTTGCCTTTCAGCGGCAAGATCGCCTGAAACTTGCGATCACGTCCCTGTTTTGCTGAACCGCCAGCAGAATCACCCTCGACCAGATAAATTTCGCAGAGTGCCGGATCTTTTTCCTGGCAATCTGCCAGCTTGCCTGGCAAGCCAATGCCATCCAGCAAACCCTTGCGACGCGTCATCTCACGCGCTTTACGGGCCGCATCGCGGGCTCGGGCAGCCTCTACAATTTTGCCTGTAATCATTTTGGCGTCGATCGGGCGCTCCTGCAAAAACTCGGTCAAACGCGCAGCGACTACTTCTTCAACCGCTGGGCGCGCTTCGGAAGACACGAGTTTCATTTTGGTTTGCGAAGCAAACTTTGGATCAGGCATTTTTACCGACAGAACGCAGGCCAAACCTTCACGCATATCATCACCAGTGATATCGACTTTAGCTTTCTTGGCAATTTCATGTTCTTCGATATATTTATTAATCACCCGCGTCATCGCAGCACGCAGACCAGTCATGTGGGTACCGCCATCGGACTGCGGAATATTGTTCGTAAAACAGAGTACCTGCTCAGCGTAAGTATCGTTCCACTGCATCGCAACTTCAACGGAAATTACTCCGTTAGGGATACTCGATTCGCCGGATGAACAAAAAATATTTGGATGCAAGACCGACTTGGCACGATTGATGTACTCGACGAAACCTTTAACTCCGCCCAAAAACGCAAAATCTTCTTCTTTGCCTGAACGCTGGTCGATCATGCGAATTTTGACGCCATTGTTCAAAAAAGAAAGTTCACGCAAGCGCTTGGCGATAATTTCATAATGAAACTCGACATGACCAAAAATTTCCTCATCGGCCATGAAGTGCACTTCTGTCCCACGTTTCTCGGTTTCACCAACGACTCTTAGCGGGGATACTTCGACGCCATTTTGAATCTCGATCAAGCGATCAACCGCAGCACCGCGATTGAATTCAAGAAAAAATTTCTTACCGTCCCGCCGAATTGTTAAACGTAACCATTTTGAAAGCGCATTAACGCAAGAAACGCCAACGCCGTGCAAACCGCCAGAAACCTTATAGGAGTTCTGGTTGAACTTACCGCCGGCATGTAAAACACACATCACAATTTCAGCTGCTGAACGCTTCGGTTCGTGCTTATCGTCGAATTTGACGCCTGTTGGAATACCGCGACCGTTGTCTGTCACAGAAATCGAGTTATCCGCATGAATCGTGATTACGATATCGTCGCAATGACCGGCTAACGCTTCGTCAATAGCGTTATCAACCACCTCAAACACCATGTGGTGCAAACCGGTACCGTCAGAAGTATCCCCAATGTACATACCAGGGCGCTTGCGAACTGCTTCCAAACCCTCAAGTTGTTGAATACTTGATTCGTCGTAGGCGGGTTGTTCGTTTTGATCACTCATGCTTTATCCAATTTCTGTTTCACGTGAAACGTTTACTACTTATTTACTGAATCAATTTTGTTCTAAATACGCATCGGCATAACAACGTACTTGAATCGATCATTGCCCGGTATTGTTAATAAGGCGCTCGAATTGGCATCGTTAAAACCCCATTCAACGCTCTCCACCGAGGTGTTATTCAAAACATCAAGCAAATAGCCAACGTTGAAACCGACATCAAGCGCATCACCGTTGTAATCAACTTCAATTTCTTCCAATGCTTCTTCCTGCTCAGCATTGGCGGCCATAATTTTCAAACTACCGGCAGACAGGATCAAACGAACACCGCGAAACTTTTCGTTGGTCAGAATTGCTGCTCTAACCATTGATTGAAGCAAAGCCGTTCTGTTCAGGGAAACAATATTTTTCAGTGTCGCTGGAATAACCCGTTCGTAATCCGGAAACTTCCCATCGATCAACTTGGAGACCAAATTGATTTGACCAAACTGAAAACGAATCTGATTCGGTGTCATTTCGATTGATAACGGCTCGTCGCTATCGGCAAGCAAACGGTTAAGTTCAAGTACTGTCTTACGCGGCAAAATTAATTCCTGTCGCGCAGCACCTTCCGCACGCAATGCTTCAGGTGCGTCTTCGAGCGGCATACTGGCATAGGCCAAGCGATGCCCATCAGTCGCTACCGCACGTAATTCACTACCATCCACCAACAAAAGCAAACCATTGAGGTAATAACGAACGTCCTGTGCAGCCATCGAAAATTGTGTTTGCGCCAACAATTGGCGGAACTGTCGCTGTGTAACGACAAACTTTTTAAGATCACCATCGGCTAAAGCCATACGTGGAAAATCTTCAGCAGGCAAAGTTTGTAAACTAAAACGACTCTTGCCCGCACGTACCTGAAGACGTTTCTCTTCAAGTATTAAACTGACTTCGGCACTATCCGGCAAAGAGCGCAGAATATCCTGCAATTTTCGTGCGCCAACTGTAATGGCTCCATCACCATCCCCGG
>JBIJCY010000260.1:0-4487 GCA_044344385.1 Rhodocyclaceae bacterium
TCCAGATCCTTGACAGGGGGGTGGATGCAGGACTCTCCGCAGACGATAGGGTATTCGCCGGCCTCGTGTGGAATGAAACCTTCCACCTTATTCGCGAGGGGATCGGTTCCGAGGTTGATGCTGTCGATACGGTGTGGCATGAGTTGTTCCACTATGGCCTCCGCCGGTTCCCAACGAGGGTTCAGTATATCGACAGATTTTCGGTCCGGCGGCTTACCGCTTCATGGGCTGAACCGTCGGTTGGTGCCGGGCTGCGATATCACCAGCGCCGACTTTGCCATTTTGCGAAACAGATTTCACCCGCGCCGAAGCTCTTTCATCTTCAAAAGCATGGCCAGCGTCCGTTCAAATTTGCGATCAAGATGCACTTCGTACCGATTGAGCGGCTCCAGTTTTTGCGCCTGTAGCCCTTCGCCGGACACCTGAGCCTTGATCGCGGGCAGGCTTCGGGCTGTCTTGGTCATCCCCGATAATATTGGTTCGAGAACATCACGAAGAAATGTTTCCAGCGATTGTGCATTTGGCTGCGCAGTGCCTTCAGCCAAATGGCTATCCCATACTTCGCGAGATTCGATCGAAAGTGCTTGTCGCGCCTTTGAGTAGGCGTCAGGGCGGCCTTTGCCCAGAATTGACTGCGCCTTCCACAGTCCGTTCTGTTCGGCTTCGGCTTCGCTTTTGCACTCAGCCATGCGATCCGACGAAAAAAGCATAGCCCGCCTGATGTCATTGTCTTCACTGGACAGACCCCTCTCAAACGGCACGGCCGCCGCTATTGAGCTTTTGGCTATTCCCTTCAAGCCACGATTGATCACCGCCCCCTCGGCGATCAAGACACGCCGCTTGCGCCAGATGATCGTAGCAAGCTCTTCGATGAGGTGCTGTTCGGTGATGCCGTTGGGTCGATGTTCGCTGATCAGCGCCGCTAGCAGGTCATCAAACTCGGCACGATCTTCGTGCGCCAATACGGTAAGACGAGAGAGGATGCCGTGCTTCATGGCATTGAAGCGGACTGGCTCGTAGTTTCCGGCCGGCGCCACAGGTGCCACGTCGTCACGGGTGAGGGCCGTGGTTTCGCTCATGGTTTCGGCTTCAATGGTTCGCATCATTTGTCCCTACTGTTTTCGGTAAATCATTGCCGCATCGGTCACGATGCCCGCATTCGATAGGCCCAAGGCTTCCCGGTCGGCAACCATCTTGTGCATGGCTTCCTCGGCTTCCTCTGGCGATGCGCCAAGCCGCTCGGCAATATCATCCAGCCTGAAAACGGGCGAGCCATCCTCAAGGTAGCCTTCAGCTTCTGGCATCAAGCCCATTTTCCGCAGCGTGTCGCCAAAAACATCGATCAGTTCCTCGGGTGCCAGTTCCATCGCCAGTACCATCGTCCGCATGGTGTCGGGGTGATTCACGCCCAAGGTATCGACGAGCTGCAGATGCCGCTCGATTGCCTCGACGAATTCACGTGTCAGGTTCATTTGGTGCCTTTCTTATCAGTCAGTCCAGGCCAGCGTTCGCGGCCATGTCGTCGATCCGGTTCATCCGCGCCCGGCGTATAGCCTTCGCAGCGTTTGAGCATGTCGCGGATCGGCTCGTAGTTCCGGCTTGCCACGATTTCGCCTCGTTTCGCCGCCAGGCAGTGCCGGCCGACCAGGTTCTCGCACTGTTCGCACCGCCGCCGGTCGTCCTCGCGCCAAACCAGTCGCTCAGCCGCATCTCGAGATAGACCATCGTAAAATTCGGCAATTGCACCCCGTTCATCCCACGCCTCCAGATCGTTAGCTGTCAATTTCATTTCCCGGATCCGGCAAGCTGGCCTCATCAGCCCAATCGGCCCCAATTTGCTCTGGGATACGCACTTCGACATCAATTCCGGCCGCAATCACGCGTTTCGCCAGCGCCCAAGCCGCCGCCTGCCCCGTGCCGCTGGCATCGTTGTCGCCGAACACGATCAACTTGCGTAAGCCTGGAGGCGCTACGAACGACTCGATTCCGGCCGCCGATACACAGGACCAGACCGGCGTGCTGAATAGCTGCCCGGCGGCCAGCGCCGTTTCAATTCCCTCAGCAACCCCGAGAACATCGCCGGCGGGGTGCAGCCGGATCGCCGCGCCCTTGATTGGCTTGCCCGGCATCAGCTTCCTTGGGCTTGGCACTGGCGCCTTCCTGCCGTCCTTGAGGTACGTGCGGTGCAACGTCACACCCTTGTCGTCTGGCCCGGTCACCAGTGCCACCATGGCCGGGAACTTGCCAAGTACGTCGGTGCCTTCACGGTAGGTCAACGCCGGGTGAAACCGCAGCGCCGGGATAGGCAGATCGATGATCAGTCCTCGCCCGACCAGGTACTGCACGGCTTCATCGTCGGCCTGTAGTGGCCGTAAGTCGCGCCAGACCCGCGTCAGTGCCTTGAGCTTGTCGGGTTCGCTGAAAGTCGGCGCTGGCGAAACGGCGGGAGCAATGCCGGAAACCTGCTCAACCTCGCGCGCCGCCGTCTTGAAGTCCCATCCCCTAAGGTTTTGCAGCAACGTGAAGCCATCGCCGGCCCCGCAGTGTGAACAGAAGAACGTCCCGCGCCCGTCCTTATCGTCGAATCTGAATCGATCCCTGCCGCCGCAGGCCGGACAGGCGACGTGCTTCCCTGTCAGGTGGGCGGCATCGACACCCAGCGCGACCAAGATGCCGGCCCAACGGCCTGTCGCCAATTCGCGCACATCAGTCTTGACCATGGCATCCCCCCTTCTCGCGGCGCTTGGCGTAGGCAATAGCGCGCGACTTGACCCAATTCAGGATCTCCTGGGTTGGTGCTGCCGCAACCTCATTCAGACCGCGTGGCCACACACCAAAAAACATCCGGTATTGGTTCCCCGCCCATCTCGGCTTGTATCGACGATGGCGGTTGATGAACAGTAGTTGCGAGTAAACGTGCTGCTTGGTCTCTGGCCGTATCACCTTCTTGCCACGCCTGACCTGCACCAGTTCGCCATCGCCGACAGCGACATCAGACTGCCGTTCCGGCTCGAATCCGCACTTCGGACATACATGTACCTTTGCGGGCTTCACGTAGGCACAGGATGGACAGACCTTCGGCAAAGGTTCATCGCGCTCCCGAGGCTTTGCCTTTGCCTTGGGCTTACCACTGTCGAGTTCCAACGGTAAGTCATCGGTCGGGAAACCCAGGCGTTTGACGGTACCGGAATGATCCAAGACCAACGCATGCGTTTTGCCATGGAATGGGCGCAGCACCCGGCCCACCATTTGCAGGTAGCGAATCAGGCTCTTGGTTGGCCGGGCCAGAATCAGTGTGCGGCAGGCAGGAAAGTCCCAGCCTTCGGCCAGGATGCCGACGTTCGAGATTATCGTTGTCGCGCCGCTGGCGACCCGGCGAAGAATCGCTTTTCGCTCATCGTCTTCGGTGCGGTGATCCAGATGTTCGGCCGCCACGCCTGACGCTTGGAACTGCTCCACGATGTGTTTGCTGTGCGCAATGTTCGTGGCGAACACCACCGTCGCCGTGCCATTGGCCAGCTTGCGCCAGTGGCTCACGATGTCGCCGATCAGATCGGGTTTGTCGACCGCCTTCGCCAGATCCGCCTCGGCATAGTCAGTCTCGCCGAAGGCGTTTTGCTTGGTCTTCACACCGGCAAGATTCGGATCAGCCGGCGCGTAGAAATCGGCGTCGACCAGGAAATTGGCCTCGATCAGTTCGGCAATGCTGGCGGCGACCACCATCTGCTCAAAGAGAGGTTCATTGATGAGTTCGCGATAGACCTTGCCAAGGCCGCGCGCGAAGGGAGTAGCAGACAGGCCGATAATTGGCCGGTTGTTGTTCCGGAATACAACGCTGCGGAACCGTTCAGACCCAGCTACCGCGTGCGCCTCATCGATGATGATCAGGTCGACGTCGGGGAATCCGCGCAGGGCTACTGTGTCGATGCTGCCGATTAGCACGGGGAGGTGCGTGTCGCGGGTGTTCTCGCCTTGAATTATGCCGTGGTCGATTCCTGCCGCGTAGAAACGGCGCGATGCTTGCTCGACAAGATGAATGCGATTGCAGAGAAAGATCACACGCTTTCCTTTGGCCCGGGCACCCTGAATCATCATCAGCGCCATTTCGGTTTTGCCACTACCGGTCGGGCTGTAGAGCATCAGGCGAAGAACCTTCCTTGCCAAGGCGAGGCGAAGCTGTTGCACGGTGATGCTTTGATAGGGACGCGGACTAAACATCATTCCGCCCCCCGGTCATGGCCACGAATTTGCGTCGGGGAATTTTTGGCGCGCCACCCCCTGTGTACTCCGTAGGTTGACCATCAAATCCTTGGCTAGGGATACCACTACGCTCCAACCCACTACACTCCACTACAGCGGAACGCGACGCGTCTCGATGCGGTCGCGTTACTGTCGCGTCGTCATCGCGTGCCCGTCGCGTAGCTATCGCGTCAAGGTCAGGAGGCGGCAATTGACTTGCCCTTTCCTTGTTGTTGATCACCTGCAGC